>NZ_SSDO01000398.1:0-5302 GCF_004794395.1 Microbacterium sp. K41
CACCGCTCCCCTTCCCGCCGTCGTCGCGCCCGCCGCCACGCGCGTCCTGCCCATTCCCGGCTTCCCCTCGCCCGCCGCATCCTCGGCGCCCGTGGCCCCGCTGGTCATCCCTCCCGTGCCGCCGCTCCCCGCCCCCGCGGCTCCGGCTCGGCCGCTCACCCGTGCCCAGGCCCGGCGGCGGCTCGCCGCCCGTGCGGTCGCTGCACCGCGCCGGACACCGCGGCGACGCGACAGTCTGCTCTTCGCCGCCGTCGTCGCCATCGGAGCCGTCACCACGATCGCGGTGTCGCTGTCGGGCCAGGGCACGCAAGCCGTGGCGAGCTCCGGCGCCGTGCTCAGCGGGATCTCCTCCGTCGAGTCGCCCACGGCCGCCGAGACGGCCCCGCCCACCGTCGTCGAGGTGCCCGCGGCCGTCGCTCCCGCCCCCGCCGAGTCCCTCACCGTCGAGTCCGTCGGCGACGAGCACTCGACCGACCATGCCGACGACAACCCGGCTGCACAGCAGGACAACGGCAAGGGCAAGGGAGCGAAAGGCAACGGCGAGGGCACGAGGGGCGGAAAGCCGGGTTCCGCGGACCAGGGTTCGCCGACCACGGACGATCGAGCCGCGGTCGAGACGCCCGGCAAGGGCGATAAGGGCACAGGCTCGCAGGGCAAGGGCTCGAACGACTAGGCCCGGCGTTCAGCCGAACGCCCTCGGGTGTCGCTGAGCGCGCCGGGCCCCGGTGTGGAGCAAGATCGAGTGCGAGCACGCACAGTTGGAGGGGACATGCGCCGCAGGAGAATCATCGCGACCGACGAGGCGCAGACCGTATCGGCCCAGCGCCGCTCCCCCACCTCGGTGGTCGCAGGGGCGAGAGCGAACCCGTTCATGTTCGGGCTGCTCGGAGCCCTGGGCGTCCTGGTCGCTCTCGCGATCGGCGGCATCGTCAATCAGCTCGCGACCGTACTGGTCTACATCGGCGTCGCGATCTTCCTCGCGCTCGGACTCGACCCCATCGTCACCAGCATCGAGCGCAAGCTCCCCCGTCCCGCCGCCGTCGCGATCGTCGTCGCCGGCGTCGTCCTCGCGTTCGCCGGGATCATCCTCGCCATCGTCCCGATCCTCGTCGAACAGATCACCAACCTGATCAAAGACGGTCCGAAGATGATCGAGGACTTCATGAAGACGGACTGGTACAAGGACATGAGCGCCCAGTTCGGCTCGACCATCACCGATGCCGTCAACGGCGTGCTCGGCTTCGTGCAGGACCCCGACAACTTCTTCGACATCGGCGGCGGTGTCTTCGCGGTCGGCGCCGGGATCGCCGGAGGCATCACCGGCGTCACCATCGTCCTGATCCTGACGCTGTACTTCATGGCGTCGCTGCGCAGCATGAAGCGCGTCGCCGCTCGCTTCGTGCCCGCCTACCAGCGCGACACGTTCAGCGAACTCCTGGAGGACGTCTCGAGCGCGGTCGGTCGCTACGTGATCGGTCAGGCGAGCCTCGCCCTGACCAACGGCGTGCTCAGCCTGATCTTCCTCAGCATCATCGGCGCACCGGTGCCGGCGCTGCTGGCCCTCATCGCCTTCATCGGCTCGATGATCCCGCTCGTCGGAACCCTGTCGGCATCGATCATCATCTCGCTGATCTGCCTGTTCGAGTCGCCCACGACCGCGCTCATCGCGATCATCTACTACCTCGTGTACATGCAGATCGAGGCATACGTGCTGTCGCCCCGCATCATGAGCCGCGCGGTCGCCGTTCCGGGGGCTCTCGTGGTGATCGCGGCCGTCGCGGGTGGTGCGCTCGGCGGGATCCTCGGCGCGCTGGTGGCCATCCCGATCGCGGCGAGCATCATCATCATCGTGCAGAAGGTGGTGTTCCCGACACAGGACCGGAAGAAGACACCACCGGCCGTGACGGTCGCGTGATCAGCGGACGGTGACGGCGCCCGCCTGCACGCGCACCGCGAACGACGAGATCTCCCCGACCTCCTCGCCGTCGATCTCGAACATCTGCGGAGCCGCAAGGCGCACCTCGATGCGCTCGGCGGAGACGTGCGTGGTGGAGTCCGTGCTCACCGCCTGATCGACACTCCCGAGAATCCGTCGGATGCCGTTGTCCCACACCACGGAGCGGACGGTGTCGAGCCACTGGAGCGGTCCGTCGGCGCTGATCAGCAGCATGTCGAGGAGCCCGTCGTCGACGAGGGCGTCGGGCAGCAGCCGGATGCCGCCCTGCAACATGCCGCAGTTTCCGATCAGGAGGGTGTGCCCACGCAGCTCCTGCGGCTCACCGTCGTCCAGCTGCAACGTGATGTCGGTCATCTCCGTGCCGGCGAGTGCCCGGCCCATCGCCTCGACGTACGCGAGCCATCCCGCGCGGTCCTTGAGGTCGTCATTGGTCTCCACCAGCATCTGGGCATCGACGCCGAAGCCCACCATGACCGAGAACGCGTGCTCCTCCCCGTCGATCTCGACCCATCCGAGGTCGATGTTCCGCGGCTCGCTGTCGCGGACGTGCTCCAGCGCGGGAAGGACGCCCTCCAGGGGGATGCCGAGGTTGCGGGCCAGGAGGTTGCCGGTGCCCTGCGGCACGATGCCGAGGGCGACCCCGGTCTCCGCGAGGGCCTCCGCGACCGCTCGGATGGTCCCGTCTCCGCCCACCGCGATGACCGGGTCGCAGCCCTCCGCGACCGCCTCCGCCGCCATGCCACGGCCCGCGTCCTCCGGGGTGGTCTCCCACCAGCGGATGTCCGCGTCATCGCCGAACGCGAGCCGGACGGCCTCCTCGAGAACCCCCCTGTCCGACTTCGTGGGGTTCCAGATCACTGCCAGAGGAGAAGACGTCATGCGCTCAGCCTGGGCGACCGGAGCCGTTCCCGCAACTCGGTTGACAGTCACCCGTAGAACAGGTGCTCGAAGGTCCGCCGAGCCCGGCGCGTGACACCCAGGTAGTCCTCCTCGAGCTGCGTGGCCGCGCGGTTCGGGTAGCCCAGCAGCCGCGCCAGCGCGTCGAGCTGCCGGCGGTCGGCCGGGAGCACGTCGCTGGTCTGTCCGGTGAGCAGGGTGATGGCCGACCGGAGCCGGCTCGACAGCAGCCAGGCGGCCCGCAGACGCTCCGCGTCCTCCTCCTCCACGAGCCCGGCAGCGACCGCCGCGTCCAGCGCCCGCAGTGTCGAGGTGGTGCGGAGTCCCGGCACCTGCGCCGCATGCTGCAGCTGCAGCAGTTGCACGAGCCACTCCACGTCGCTCAGGGTTCCCGGTCCGAGCTTGAGGTGCCGCCGCGGATCCGTGCCCTGCGGCAGCCGCTCCCCCTCGACCCGCGCCTTGATGCGCTTGATCTCCCTCAGCCCCTGGAGGTCGACCATGTCGGGGTAGCGGATCGAATCGGCGAGCTCCGTGAACCGCGCGATCAGCTTGACGCTCCCCGCGACGCCCTGCGCGCGCAGCAGCGCCTGCGCCTCCCACGACAGGGACCAGCGACGGTAGTACGCCGTGTACGCGTCGAACGAGCGCACCAGCGGACCGTTGCGCCCCTCCGGACGCAGTCCGGCGTCGAGCTCCAGCGGCAGCCGGTGGTCGGTGAGGTGCTCGCGCAGACCCGCCACGATCTTCGTGGCGAGCTTCTCGGCGCGCTGCGGATCCACGCCGTTCGCGTCGTACACGTACAGCACGTCCGCGTCGGAGCCGAACCCGAGCTCGCCACCGCCGAACCGGCCCATCGCGATCACGGCGAAGTCGAGCGCCGCGTCCTCCGGCGGCACGACGTCACGCATCACCGCGCGCAGCCCGGCCTGGATCGTCGCGGCGGTGATGTCGGTGAGGGCCGTCGCCACCTCCTCGATCGTGAGCACGTCGAGCACCGCGCCCATGGCCGTGCGCAGCAGCTCGCGCCGCCGCAGGGCCCTGACCGCCCGCAGCGCGTCCGCGACCGTCTCGTGCCGCGTCTGGATCGCCCGCGCCTCCTCGTCCAGCGCCTCCGCGCCACGTGGTCGCAGGCGCTCCGTGCTGTCGAGCCAGGCCACGGACTCCGGGATCCACTCGAGCAGCTCCCCGATGTAGCGCGACGACGACAGCAGCCGCGTGAGGCTCTCGGCGGCGCCGGAGGAATCCCGCAGCATCCGCAGGAACCACGAGGTGTCGCCCAGCCGCTCGCTGATGCGACGGAACGCCAGGAGCGCGTAGTCCGGGTCGCTGCCGTCGGCGAACCAGCGCACCATGATCGGCATCAGGTGCCGCTGGATCGTGGCCTTGCGGCTCAACCCTCGCGTCAGGGCACCGATGTGGCGCAGCGCCCCGGCCGGGTCGCGGAACCCGATCGCCGCGAGCCGGTCGTGCGCCTGCTCCAGCGACAGCGTGCGCTCCTCCTCCGGCAGACCGGCGACCGCGCTCAGCAGCGGGCGGTAGAAGAGGCGCGTGTGGATCTCGCGCACCTCGCGGCGCACGGCCTCCCAGCGCGCCCAGATGGCGTCGCCGCTGTCGGCCAGTCCGGTCGCGCGGGCGAGGAACCGTCGTCCGGCCGGCGTGCGGGGCATCAGGTGCGTGCGGGAGAGCTCGCGCAGCTGCAACCGGTGCTCCATGAGCCGCAGCACGCGGTAGTCGGCGGCGAAGGTCGCCGCGTCCGCCCGGCCGATGTACCCGCCGTCGACGAGGGCGTCGAGGCTCTCCAGCGTGCCGCGGGTGCGCAGCGTCTCGTCGGTCAGCCCGTGCACGAGCTGCAGGAGCTGCACCGTGAACTCGATGTCGCGCAGACCGCCCGCGCCGAGCTTGAGCTGGTACGGCGCGTCCTCCGGATCGATGTGCTCCATGACCCGTTCGCGCATGCGCTGCACGTTCTCGACGAACTCCTCGCGCGCGGCGCTCGACCACACGAGGGGCTGCACGGCCGCGATGTACTCCGCACCCAGCACGGGGTCGCCCGCGAGCGGCCGTGCCTTCAGCAGCGCCTGGAACTCCCACCCCTTCGCCCAGCGGTCGTAGTAGGCGGCGTGCGAGGCGAGCGAGCGCACCAGGGCCCCCTGCTTGCCCTCGGGCCGCAGCGCCGCATCGACCTCCCACAGGGGCGGCTCGACCTCGATCGCGCTGAGGGCACGCATCGTCTCGCGCGCCAGTCGCGTCGCGATGTCGATGGCCCGCGCCTCCGACACGACCGCGTCATCGGCGGTTCCCGCGACGAAGATGACGTCGACGTCGCTGACGTAGTTCAGCTCCCGCGCGCCGGCCTTGCCCATGCCGATGATCGCGAGCCGGGTCGCGGCGAGCTCGTCGTGGCCGGTGCTCGCGCGCAGCCGCGCCCGCGCTACCGCCAGCGCCGCC
>NZ_SSDO01000399.1:0-322 GCF_004794395.1 Microbacterium sp. K41
CCGCGCGCGCCGCACGGGCAGGCCGGGCCGTCGGCGATGGGCGAGTGGCCGATCTCGCCGGCGTAACCGCCCGCGGTGTACGGCCGTCCGCCCACCAGGAGGGCGCCCGCGATGCCCGTGCCGATGACGAGGATCACGGCGTCGTCGTAGGCGCGTGCTCCACCGAGGCGGTGCTCGGCCCAGCTGGCCGCGCGCACGTCGTGGTCGAACGCGACGGGCAGGCCGAGGCGTTCGCGGGCGAGGTCGCGCAGCGGGGCGTCGCGCCAGCCCATGTTGCTGGCGAACACCCCGACGCCCGCGTCGGCGTCGACGATGCCGGGCA
>NZ_SSDO01000400.1:0-11962 GCF_004794395.1 Microbacterium sp. K41
GGAGGTGCGTTTTCGATCCCGACAGTGGACGGGACGGGACGGGACCCCGGGCGTTACGCGGGGTCGCCGCCCAGGGGGCCGACGGGCTCGAGGGGCTTCGGGTCGTCGGCGCCGGTCTTGCGGGCGCGGGCGATCAGGTTGCCCAGGTGGTAGATGAGCAGCGCCGCGACGGTGCCGAGGACGATGCCGCCGAACGCGAAGTCGCCGAGCTGCATCGAGAACCCGGCGATGCCGATCACGAGCGACACCGCGGCCGTGTACTGGTTGACCGGGCGCGAGAAGTCCACGCGGCTGTCGACCCAGATCTTGATGCCGATGATGCCGATCAGGCCGTACAGGGCCGTGGTCGCGCCGCCCAGCACGCCGGCGGGGATCGAGTTGAACACCTCGCCGACCTTGGGGGAGAACGCGAGCAGGATCGCGAACAGGCCCGCCACCCAGTAGACGGCGGTCGAGTACACGCGGGTCGCGGCCATCACGCCGATGTTCTCGCCGTAGGTCGTGGTGCCCGAGCCGCCGAAGCCGCCCGCGATCGTGGTCGCGACGCCGTCGGCGATCAGTGCGCGGCCGGTGTGCTTGTTGATCGACGGGTCCTCGGTCATGGTCGCGACGCCGCGCACGTGGCCGACGTTCTCGGCGATGAGCACGAGCACGACCGGCAGGAACATCGCGATGGTCGACCACGTGCCCGGCTCGACGAAGTCGGGGAGCTGGAAGTGCGGCAGGCCGACCCAGGGTGCCTCGGCGATGAGCTCGGCCGGTGTCTTGCCGCCGCGGAGGGCGTTGGGCACGTCGAACGAGCCGGTGAACGCGGCCCAGATGAAGCCGACCGCGACGCCGAGGAAGATCGAGATGCGGCCGAGGAAGCCGCGGAACAGCACCGCGAACAGGATGATCGCGACGAGGGTGATGGTCGCGGTCACCGGGTCGAGCTGGAAGTTGCTCCACGCGGTGGGGGCGAGGTTGAATCCGATCAGGGCGACGATGGCCCCTGCGACCACCGGGGGCATGAGTGCGTCGACCCATCGCAGCCCGGCGAACTGCACGACGAGCCCGACGACGGCGAGGAGCACGCCGACCGCGACGACGCCCGCGAGCGCCGAGCCGGTGCCACCCGCGGCGACGGCGGCCGTGATCGGGGCGATGAACGCGAACGAGGAGCCGAGGTAGCTGGGCAGCTGGTTCTTCGTGATGAGCAGGAAGATGAGGGTGCCGAGGCCGCTGAACAGCAGGGTCGTCGAGACCGGGAAGCCCGTCAGCGTCGGCACGAGGAAGGTGGCGCCGAACATCGCGACGACGTGCTGGAGTCCGATCGCGACGGTGGCGGACCAGCTCAGGCGCTCGTCGGGACGGACGACCGCGCCGGCCTCGATCGTGCGTCCGTTTCCGTGCAGCTTCCACAGGGGCATGCGGGCTCCTCAGGGTTCGGGGGTGGCGGGAGTGCTGAAGAAACACTACCGATTCCTGAGTGTTGCCTGAGCGCCGATCGGCCAGCCGCTCCTCTACGCGGGTGACGACGTCAGCCACACCGACGTGCGGCGTGTGGAGTAGTCCGGCTCAGGCGCCCAGGCGGTCGATGAGTTCGCGGTAGCGCGCGGTCGTCCGGGCGACGACCTCGTCGGGCAGCGCGGGCGGCTCGCCCTGCTTGTCCCAGTTCGCGGCGAGCCAGTCGCGCACGATCTGCTTGTCGAAGCTCGCCATCCGCTCGGCCGGGGTGGTGCCGGTGCGCCACGCCTCGGCGTCCCAGTACCGCGAGGAGTCGCTGGTGAGCACCTCGTCGGCGAGGCGCAGGGTGCCGTCGGCGTCGGTGCCGAACTCGAACTTGGTGTCGGCGAGGATCAGGCCCCGCTCCTCCGCGATCGCCGCCGCCTTCGCGTACACGGCCAGGGAGGTGTCGCGCAGCTCGGCCGCTCGCTCGGCACCGACCAGCTCGACGACGCGGTCGAACGTGATGTTCTCGTCGTGCTCGCCCATCGGCGCCTTGTACGCGGGGGTGAACAGCGGTTCGGGCAGCCGGTCGCCGTTGTGCAGGCCGTCCGGGAAGGTGATGCCGCACACCGTGCCGTGCTCCTGATACTCGGCCCAGCCGGAGCCGGTGATGTAGCCGCGCACGACGCACTCGATCGGGAGCATCTCCAGCGACTGGGCGAGCATCGCGCGGTCGGCGACCTCCTCTGGCAGCTCGCCCGGGGCCAGGTGGTTCGGCACGTCGAGCTGGGCGAACCACCAGCGGCTGAGGCGGGTGAGCAGGGCCCCCTTGTCGGTGATGCCGGGCGACAGCACCACGTCGAAGGCGCTCACCCGGTCGGAGGCGACGACGAGGATGCGGGTGTCGGCCGGGTCCTCCGAGGCGTAGAGGTCGCGGACCTTGCCGGAGTAGAGGTGTCGCCAACCGGGGATGCTCTGCGCGGTGCCTGCCGTGGGTGTGCTCACCCGCCCATTATCCCGGTCTCCCGTGGCGGCGCCCGCACAGAAGTCAAGGGGAGCGCGGGCCGCGTGCTCCGGGGGCGAGGATCGCCGCATCGAAGGGAGCGGGTATGACGAAGGATCTCGCGAAAGGCGATCGGGTGAGCTGGAACACGTCGCAGGGGCGCACGCGCGGCACGGTGGTCGAGAAGCGGACGAAGGACTTCACGTTCGCGGGGCAGCACTTCACCGCCTCGGACGAGGAGCCGGCGTATCTCGTGGAGTCGGAGAAGAGCGGCGATCGTGCGGCGCACAAGGGCTCCGCTCTGCGTCGGCTGGGGTGAGACGCCCGGAACCGGTATCGCCGCGCGCGACGTGGCGCGGGAGCCTGATCGGGCGTATAGTCCACATGGACTAATCGAGGTGAGGACATGGCGAAGGACCCGGTGGACGCGCTCACGCCGCTCGGCGTGATGGTGCTCGCGCTGCTGCGCGAGAGCGACATGCACCCCTACGAGATGGTCCGGCTGCTGCGCGCTCGGCACGACGATCGGCTCATCACCGTCACCAACGGCACGCTGTACCACACGGTCGCCCGGCTGCAGCGGGCGGGGCTGCTCGCCGAGGTCGGGACCGACCGCGACGGAAAGCGGCCGGAGCGCACGACCTACACGCTCACCGACGCGGGGCGCGAGACGGTGGTCTCCTGGGTGCGTCGCGCCCTGCCCCGCATCGATCGCGAGGTCGACGCCCGGGTCGCGCTCGCCGAGGCCCACAACCTCGAACGCACCGATGTCGTCGCGCTGCTCCACGACCGCCGCGCCGCCCTCCGGGACTCGCACGCGCTGCACCATGACGGGCTCCGCGGCGCCCGCACCAAGGGTGTCCCCGCCCAGGTCCTCGTCGAGATCGAGCGACAGGAGGCGCTGCTCGACGCGGAGCTGCGCTGGCTCGACTCCCTGCTCACCCGCCTCGACGGCGACGATCTCCCCTGGGGGCCGGACGCCTTCGACGACTCCGACCGCTACCGCGCTCAGCGAAAGGCTGCACAGCAATGACCGAATCCCGCCAGGCCGCAGGGCCTCAGACCGGTCCGTTCGCGGCCGGTCACGCGCCGAAGAGCCCGTGGCCCGCCCTGTGGGCGCTCGTCATCGGCTTCTTCATGATCCTCGTCGACACCACGATCGTGTCGGTCGCGAACCCGGCCATCAAGGCCGCACTCGACCCGCAGACCAACAACCTCGACAACGTCGTGTGGGTCACCAGCGCCTACCTGCTGGCCTACGCGGTGCCGCTGTTGATCACCGGACGCCTCGGTGACCGCTTCGGCCCGAAGAACATCTACCTGATCGGGCTCGCGGTGTTCACGCTCGCGTCGCTGTGGTGCGGGCTGTCCACCACCCTCGAGGGCCTGATCGCGGCGCGTGCCGTGCAGGGTCTCGGCGCCGCCTTCATGACGCCGCAGACCATGGCCGTCATCACGCGCACCTTCCCGCCGGAGCGGCGCGGTGCGGCGATGGGGCTGTGGGGGGCGACCGCCGGCGTGGCCACGCTCGTCGGTCCGCTCGCGGGCGGCCTGCTGGTGGACGGCCTCGGCTGGGAGTGGATCTTCTTCGTGAACCTGCCCGTGGGTGTCGTGGCGTTCGTGCTCGCGTGGATCCTGGTGCCGAGGCTGAAGACGCACCCGCACCGCTTCGACCTCGTCGGTGTCGTGCTGAGCGCCGTGGCCCTGTTCCTGATCGTGTTCGGGCTGCAGGAGGGCGAGAAGTTCGACTGGGGTGTGATCTGGGGTCCGATCTCGGTGTGGAGCCTGATCATCGCGGGCGTCGTGGTGCTGGCGCTGTTCATCGTGCAGCAGGCCCGCACCCGGAGTGAGCCGCTCGTGCCGCTCGGGCTGTTCCGCGACCGCAACTTCTCGGGCGCGAACGTCGCGATCGCCGCGGTCGGCTTCACGGTCACCAGCATGTCGCTGCCGATGATGTTCTTCCTGCAGACGGCGCGCGGGCTCACCCCGACCGAGGCGGCCATGCTGCTCATCCCGATGGCGGTGCTGTCGGGAGTGCTGGCTCCCGTGGCCGGCAAGATCCTCGACCGCGTCGACCCGCGGGTGATCCTCATCCCCGGACTGCTCTGCGTGGGTGGGGCGCTGCTCTGGTACTCGGCGCTGACGACCATGGACACCCCGATCCTGATGTTCCTGCTGCCGTCGGCCCTGATGGGCATCGGCAACGCGGGCATGTGGGGTCCGCTCGCGACCACGGCCACGCGCAAGCTGCCGCCGCGGCAGGCCGGTGCCGGCGCGGGCATCTACAACACGACCAGGACGATCGGCTCGGTGATCGGTTCGGCGTCGATCGCCGCGTTCATGCAGTCGCGGCTGGAGGCGAACCTGCCCGGACTGTCGGACGCGCCGGCGGGCATCAGCGGGGGCGGGTCACTGCCGCCGCAGGTGGCGGAGGGCTTCGCGGCGGGTATGGCGCAGGCGCTGCTGCTGCCCGCGGCCGTGATCGTCGTCGCGCTCGTGGCCGCGCTGTTCCTCGGTCGCTACGACCGTGACGACGCGGCGGCTCCGGCCACCGCGGCCCCCGCCCCTCCCGCGTGAGCCGGGGGAGGGTCCAGCCCTCCCCCGTTCCGGCTGCGCCCCGGGGTCAGGCCTGGGTGCTGAAGACCGAGGACAGCACGAGCCCGGCGCCCCCGAGCAGCGTGATCTGATCCGGGTCCTCCGCGAAGAACACCGTCGGCGGCTGTCCGCGCTCGGGTGCCAGCCGGGTGACCCAGGTCTGCAGGGCCGTGCGCAGCGCCTCGCCGCCCGTGCAGGCGTCGCCGTGCATGATGTAGTGCCCTGGCGCGAGGATCTGCTCGTTGTTCGCGATGCCGATCGCGAGGTTGCGGGCGTACAGGTCGAGCAGCGCCGCGGCGTCGTCCGAGCCGTCCGCCACGAGGGCGGCGAGGCTGCGGGAGTCGAGGGTGTCGGCGTGCGGGAGGCCGTCGGCCGCGGCCCGGTCGCGCAGCCAGCCCAGCGTGGCGACCGTCTCCCAGCAGCCGCGCCGTCCGCACCGGCACTCGTCGCCGTCGAGCTGCACGATGGTGTGGCCGGACTCGCCCCCGGCACCGTTCTCGCCGCGGAGCACCTCGCCGCCGTGCACGATCCCGAAGCCCAGCGCCTCACCGGTGTACACGGATGCGAAGTCCTGGATCTCCCGCCCCAGCCCGAACCACCGGTCGCCCAGTGCCTGGACGCGCGGGTGGTGGTCGACGAGGGTGGTGGCGCCGAAGCGCTTCTCCAGCAGCGCGACGACCGGGAGCCCGTTGAGCCCAGGGGTGAGGTGCATCGAGATGACGCTGCCCGTGCTGGTGTCGACCATGCCCGCCGCGGCGACGCCGATGCCGACGAGGGCTTCTCCCGCGAAGCAGCCGTCGGTCACCTGGTGCAGGCACGCGGTGATCTCGTCGGTCGACGCGTCGCGGCTATACGCCGCGTGGTGCATCTCGTGGATCGTGCCGTCGAAGGCGATGCGGGCGGCCACGACGAAGTCGGGGGAGAGGTGCACGGCGCCGAGCCACGGGCCGTCGCCGCGGAACCAGAGCGGTCGGGCCGGCTTGCCTCCGGCCTCGGACGGCGCGACGGGGTCGCCTTCGACGAGGGTGGCGGAGTCGAGCAGGGGCTGCAGGATCGTGGCGATCGTGGCTCGGTTCACGCCGAGCGAGCGGGCCAGTTGCGCGCGGCTGGAGGGGCCGAGGCGGTGCAGGGTCTCCAGCACGCGGCGGCGGTTCGCGGCTCCGATCGCGCTCGTGGTGATGAGCGGACGGCGCGAGCTCTGGTCGGAGAACACCAGGTCGGCCTGCGGTTTGCCTGACGGTGCCATGGCACCTGCCTTTCCGGTCGCGACGGGTGGCGGCGATGGCTCCGTCTGCGGATCAGTTTACAAGGAAGAATGTATGGTTTAGTGTCATACATACCTCGCGGCGCGCGGGCATCCATGACGAAGTGGGGTAGGCAGTGAACCACAGCAGGTCGGCACGAGTCGGAGTCATCGGCGGCGGGATCCGCGGCGGCATGTTCGCCAGAGCGCTGCAGGAGAACCCCCAGTCCGAGCTCGTCGCGATCTGCGACCGCAGCCCCGGCGTGCTGTCCGCGATGGTCGCGCAGCTGGGCGTTCCGGGCTATGCGAGCACCGAGGAGCTGCTCGCCGCCCACCCCGACCTCGACGGCGTCGTGATCGCGACCCCCGACTTCGCCCACCGCGAGGCGGCGGTGCTCTGCGCCCAGGCCGGTCTCGACCTGATGATCGAGAAGCCGCTGGCCACCGAGATCGACGACGCGCGGGCGATCCTCGAAGCCGCCGACGCCGCCGGGGTGCGCGTCATGGTCGGCTTCGAGAACCGCTGGAACGTGCGGTACTCGGCGGTGCGCACCCGTCTCGGCGCCGACGGAGACCCGAGGATCAGCGCCCAGATCATCAATCTCAACGACACGATCTTCGTGCCGACCGAGATGCTGTCGTGGTCCTCGAAGAGCTCGCCCGCGTGGTTCCTCATGCCGCACTCGCTCGACCTCGCGTGCTGGATCGGCCGCACGCACCCGGTATCGGTGTACGCGGTCGGCGCGCGCGACCGCCTCACCGAGGCCGGCATCGACACGTGGGATCGCGTCAACGCCGTGTTCACGATGGCCGACGGCTCGCACGTCGCGCTCAACTCGTCGTGGGTGCTGCCCGAGTCGATGCCGTCGGTGTTCGACTTCCGCTACGAGATCCAGTCCGCCGGTCAGGTCGTGCACATCGACGGCGCCGACGACGGTGTGATCGTCTACGACGCGCAGCGCGGGCAGCTCGTGCAGTCGGCGGTGCATGAGCGCGCCGGCCGCATCCACGGGGTGCCCATCGACATGGTCGGCGACTTCGTCCGCCTCCTCCGCGGGGAGCCCGTCGACGTGCCGGACGCCCGCGACGGCCTCCTCATCACCGCCGCGATCGAGGCGGTGCACACCGCCCTCGAGACCGGCGACGTCGTCTCCATCTCCGTCTGACCCCGCTTCACCTGCACCACCGCGAGACCCGAAACCACGCGACATCCGTCCGGAACTGCACGAAGGAGCAAGGAAATGAACGCATCACCGTCGATGAGCCGGGGCTTCTCCCGGCGTCAGATCTTCCAGCTCGGTGGCCTCGCCGTCGGGGCCATGGCCCTGGCGAGCTGCACCCCCGGAGGCGGAGGGCAGCAGAGCACCGGACCGCTCACGGCCGGCTCCGGGAAGCCCTCCGGCCAGATCAGAATCCTCGACGACAACACCAACAGCATCTTCAAGGACTGGGCCATCGCCGAGTTCGAGAAGCAGACCGGCATCAAGGTCGTCACCTACCAGCAGGGCAACTTCAACGACCTGCACGACAAGATGGCCACGATGTTCGCGGCGCAGGACTCGTCGTTCGACGTCGTGATGACGTGGGCCGGCTGGTCGGCCGAGTTCGGGCAGGCCGGATGGCTGGAGGAGCTCGACCCCTCCGCCGTGCCGGACGACCTCATCCAGCCGGCGCTCGACGCGGTGTCGTGGCGGGGCAAGGTGTACGGCCTGCCGAAGTTCGTCAGCGCGCAGACCATGTTCTGGAACAAGGACCTGTTCGCGGGGGCCGGGCTCGACCCCGAGACGGGCCCGGCGAACTGGGACGAGTTCGTCGCGGCGGCCAAGGCCCTCACCGGCGGCGGGCAGTACGGCTATGCGTGCGACATGGGCAACCCCGCCGGCGCGTACCAGAACTTCCTGCGCGCGCTGCTGCTCAACGGCGGGGAGTTCTACGACGCCGACTACAAGCCCACCTTCGCGAGTGACGCGGGCGTCGAGGCGCTGTCGAAGATGGTCGAGCTGCTGCAGGTGCACAAGGTGATGGACCCCTCCTCGCTGCAGATCACCAACGCGTCCGACCTCGCCGACCTCTTCGCCCGCGGCAGCACCGGCATGGTGTTCAACTGGCCGTTCCAGTACGCGGTCGCCACGGCCGCCGGCGCCGCGACCTCGGCCGCGACGGTGGGCAACGGCCTGCTCCCCGGCATGTCGGTGCGGTCGGCGTCGATCGACGGCTCCGAGGGCTTCGCGATCAGCAAGTTCTCGAAGAACAAGGAAGCGGCCCTGGCATGGCTGCAGTTCGTCACCACCGGGAAGGTGCAGACCGACATCGTCGAGAAGGAGGGCTGGTTCCCCGTCTCGCAGACGGTGCTGGCCGAGCCCGCCGCGCGGGAGGCGCTGCCCATCCTGTCCACCTACGAGCAGTCCACCGAGTACGTCACCAAGCGCTACGGCACGCCCTGGTCGAACGAGCTCGACCAGGCGCTCTCCGTGCAGCTCATCAACGCCATGAACGGCAAGACCTCCCCCAAGGAGGCGCTGGAGTCGGCGCAGAAGACGGCGGAGGACCTCGTGAAGAAGTACCTGAAGTAGGGATCGGGGAATGGGCGTCAACCTCCTGGAGAGGAGCCGCCGGCGGGATCTGCGTTTCGGCCTCCTGCTGATCGCGCCGGCGGTGCTGATCATCGCGATGCTGCTCGGCTACCCGATGGGCTACGCCGTGTTCATGTCGTTCCATCAGTGGAACGACAAGCTGGGCATGGAGCACCCCTTCATCGGGCTGGAGAACTACGGGCAGCTGCTGACCGACCCCGCGGTGCACCGGGCGATGGAGCGCACGGCGTACTTCTCGGTGATCACCGTGATCGGCGGGGTCGCGCTGGCCGTGGCGATCGCGGTGCTGCTGAACCGGGAGTTCCGCGGACGCACGCTCGCCCGGGTGCTGCTGCTCGTGCCGTGGGCCGTGCCGCCCGTCGTGAACGGCATCATGTGGAAGCTGATCTTCGACGGCAGCACCGGCATCGCCAACACGATCCTGCGCGGACTCGGTCTCACGAAGGAGAACGTGCAGTGGCTGTCCGACCCCGCGCTCGCGATGAACATCCTGGTGTTCGCGGAGATGTGGAAGCTGCTGCCGTTCCTGTGCCTGCTGATGCTCGCGGCGCTGCAGGGCATCCCGTCGAACCTGTACCGGGCGGCGGCGATCGACGGCGCGGGACCGTGGCGGGCCTTCTGGCGCATCACCCTGCCCAACATGCGCGGCGCCCTGATGTTCGCGCTGATCGTGCAGTCGATGTGGTCGCTCAAGGTGTTCGACACCATCTACGTGCTCACGGGCGGCTCCGGCGGCCCGGCCGAGGGCACCACCACCATCAACTTCCTCGCGTACCTGGTGAACTTCAGCAACCTGGACCGCGGCTACGGCTCGGCGATGGCGGTCGGGATCATGATCCTCGTGCTCGTGGTGGCCGTGTTCTGGATCCTGCTGTTCGGCGGGTTCCGTCGCAAGAGGGGAGAGGCGCATGCCTGACCTGACCACCACCGCCCTCGTCACCACCGCCCGCCCGCGCGGGCGCCGGGTGTCACGACGCGGACGGCGCCGCCTCACGGCCGTCGTGTGCGCGGTGCTGCTCGTGCTCGTGATGGCGTTCTTCCTGGCGCCGTTCCTGTGGATGTTCGTGTTCAGCGTGTATCCGTCGAGCGCGCTGCAGGGCCGTACCCCCGACCTGTCGCCGTCCCTGCTGACCGTGGAGTCCTACGTGCGCCTGCTGTCGGACGGCAGCTTCCTCACCCCGATGGCGAACTCCGCGATCGTCGGCATCTCCACCACGATCATCTGCATGACCGTGGGCGCGGCCTGCGCCTACGCGATCGCCCGGTTCAAGTTCCGCGGTCGCCAGCCCCTGCTGCTGAGCATGATGACCGTGCAGGCGATCCCCGTCATCGTGCTCGCGGTGCCCCTGTTCATCCTGCTGCGCTCGGTCGGCCTCTACGACCAGCTGCTCGGGCTGATCGCGACGTACACGGCGTTCATCCTGCCGCTCGTGATCTGGATGCTGGTCGGGTTCTTCGAGGACATCCCGCCGAGCCTGGAACGCGCCGCCCGCATCGACGGGTGCAACCGGTTCCAGATCATGTACCGGATCGCCTTCCCGCTCGCAGCGCCCGGCATGGCGGCGACCGCGATCCTGGCGTTCATCACCAGCTGGAGCGACTTCTTCCTGGCGAAGGTGCTGACGTCGAACAACGCCGTGACCCTGCCGGTGAAGACCGCGGCGTTCCAGGGGCTGTTCGCGATGGACTACACGTCCGCGGCGACGGCGGGAGTGATCACGGCCATCCCGGTCCTGATCCTCACCCTCGTGGCACAGAAATGGATCATCCGCGGTATGACCGAGGGTGCGGTGAAAGGCTGATCATGGCACAGATCGAACTGGTGGGCGTTGAGAAGTCGTACGGACGCCCGAAGCGCGGGCACGAGGCCCGCAAGGCGGTCTCCGACCTCAGCTACGTGATCGAGGACGGGCACTTCGTGTCGCTGCTCGGTCCCTCCGGCTGCGGCAAGACCACCACGCTCAACATGATCGCCGGGCTGGAGGACATCTCGGGCGGGGAGATCCTCATCGACGGGCGGCGGGTCGACGACCTCGACCCCGACAAGCGCGACCTGGCGTTCGTGTTCCAGGACTACGCGCTGTATCCGCACATGAGCGTCTACGAGAACATCGCGTTCGGGCTGCGCATGCGCAAGGTCGCCAAGGACGAGATCGACCGCCGGGTGCGCGACGCCGCCCGACGGCTCGACATCGCCCACGTGCTCGACGTGAAGCCCAAGAGCCTGTCGGGTGGACAGCGGCAGCGCGTGGCCCTCGCCCGCGCCATCGCCCGGCGCCCCGCGGTGTTCCTGTTCGACGAGCCGCTGTCGAACCTCGACGCGCTGCTGCGCGACCAGACCCGCAGCGAGCTCAAGGTGCTGCACCGCGAGCTCGGCGCGACCAGCGTCTACGTCACGCACGACCAGGAGGAGGCCATGACGCTCTCCGACCGGATCGCCGTGATGAGCCGCGGACGGCTGGAGCAGTACGGCAGCCCGTACGAGGTGTACCACGAGCCGGCGACCGAGTTCGTGGCGTCGTTCGTGGGCAAACCGCGCATGAACCTGTTCACGGCGAAGCGGGGCGAGCGTGGCAGGCACGTGCTCCCGGGGACCGCGTTCGGTGTGGAGTCGGGTGCGCTGCCCGAGGAGATCCGCGTCGGACTGCGCCCGGAGGAGTGCGACCTGCGGCGACCGCTGGCCGGTGAGCAGCCGCACGGCACCGTCGTCGCGGTGGAGCCGCTCGGCAACGTCTCCGACGTGCACCTCACGATGGGCGACGTCGAGTTCCTCGTGCGCGTCCCCGGGTTCGGCTCCTACGGCGTCGGCGACGCGGTGGTGGTCGACCTGACCCGCGCGCGCCTGCACTGCTTCGACCCCGAGACCGGGAGGCGCCTCGCCGTGTCGTGAGCCGGTTCATTACGCGGGTTCCGCGGACTCCCGCGTTCCGGTTCAGCGGGTTCACAGGGTTAGGGTGGATGGTCGGCGGCCGCCGGGTCGCCCCATCCGAACCTCCGAGGAGCACTCGACGTGAGCCGAAATCCATCCTCCACGGCGCGCCGCCTGCGCCGCTTCGCCCGGACGGCGACCGCCTCCGCGCTCGCCGCGCTCGTCGCCCA
>NZ_SSDO01000040.1:0-506 GCF_004794395.1 Microbacterium sp. K41
CTGCCTGGAGGCCGTCGCCTCGGCCGGTGCGATCGCCCGGCGCTATCGGGAGGCCACCGGGGTCGTGCCCGACGGCGCGAAAGACGTGATCGCCAGGGCGGCCGCGGGTGACGAGGTCGCCGCCGCGATCTGGGACTCCGCGCTCGACGCGCTCACGATGTCGCTCGCGCAGCTCACCGCGGTGGTCGCCCCCGAGGCCGTGGTGATCGGCGGCGGGCTCTCGCGCGCCGGAGGAGCACTGTTCGACGAGCTGCGGCGCCGCCTGGCCGCGCGGCTCAGCTTCCACCGGCTGCCGGTGCTCGTGCCCGCCGAGCTCTCCGGCAACGCGGGTCTGATCGGTGCGGCCCTGCGGGCCAGGGAGCTGACGTGATCCTCACCGTCACGCCCAACCCCGCGCTCGACCTGACCTGGCGCGTCGACCGGCTCGTGGAGGGCGGCACCCACCGCGCCGACGCGGGGGCCGCGCGGGCGGGCGGCAAGGGCCTCAACGTGGCCAGGGTCGCGCA
>NZ_SSDO01000401.1:0-5637 GCF_004794395.1 Microbacterium sp. K41
CGCACGAACGCCCACGCGGCGACCGCGGCGACGGCGGCCGCGAGGGTCATGGTCACGGCCATGGTCATGGCGTTCGTGCCGCCGACGCCCGCCGCGACCGGGGCCAGCACGGGCCCGAACAGGAAGGTGGACATGCCGAGCAGGGCCGATGCGGTGCCCGCGCGCGAACCGTGGTGCGCGAGCGCGAGGGTCTCCCCGTTCGGGCCGCCGACGCCGGAGCACAGCATGAAGCCGACCAGGGCCGCGATCACCCCGGTCACCCCGGTCCCGGCGACGGCCAGCACCAGGAAGGTCGCGGTCGCCAGCAGCGTCGCGGTGCTGCCGCCCAGGTACACGCGGAGGGGGCCCCACCGTCGCACCACCAGCCGGCTCGTCTGGCTGCCCACGATGCTCGCGAGCGCCCCGGCCGCGAACGCCAGGCTGAACGCCTGCGGGCTCAGCCCGAACTCGTCCTGCAGCACGAACGACGACATCGACAGGTAGGTGAAGAACGCCACCCCGCCGCCCGCCGAGGCGCACAGCACCGCGGCGAACAGACGGTCGTGCAGCACGGCGCCCGCGTGACCGCCGAGCGTGCGCAGGCCGCCGCCGTGCCGGTCGTCGGCGTGCAGCGTCTCGGGCAGGGCGAACACGACCACGAGCAGCAGCACGACCCCGACCGCCGCGAGCACGCCGAAGATGCCGCGCCAGTCCATGATCCGTGCGAGCTGGCCGCCCACCACGGGGGCGATGATCGGGGCCGTGCCCGAGACCAGGAACAGCAGCGACAGCATGCGCGACAGCTCCACGCCCTCGAACTGATCGCGCGCGACCGCGAGGCAGATGACGATGCCCGCCGATCCGGCGAGACCCTGCAGGAACCGCGCCACCAGCAGCAGCTCGATGCTCGGGGCGACCGCGCACACGGCGGACAGCACCGCGAACGCGGCCACGCCGACGAGGAGCGGACGCTTCCGGCCCAGCCGGTCGCTGAGGGGACCGGCGATGAGCTGCCCGAGACCCAGGCCGATCATGCACGCCGACATCGTGACCTGCGCGAGCGCCTCGGTCGTGCCGAGCGACGCCGCGAGCTGCGGCAGCTGCGGCAGGTACAGGTCCATCGACAGCGGCCCGAACGCCTCCAGCATCCCGAGCACGAGCATCGCCCGGAGCGTGCCCATGCGGGCGGGCTCCGGGCGCGCCGGGATGCTCATCCGCCCGGGCGCAGCACGCGGCGCAGCCAGCTCTCCCGCGCCGCGACCGCCGCCAGCGACACCTCGGCCTCCGGCGAGAACCCGGAGAAGCCGTGGTACCCGCCGGCCCACACGTGCAGCTCGGCCTGACCGCCGGTCGCCCAGATGCGCAGCGCGTAGTCCACGGCCTCGTCGCGGAAGGTCTCGGCAGCCCCGACCTCGATGAACGCGGGGGCGAGTCCGGACAGGTCGGTGGCGCGTGCGGGGGCCGTGTACGGCGAGACCCGGTCGGTGAAGCGGTCGTCTCCGGCGATGGCGTCCCACGCGGTGTCGTTGTTGTTGCGGTCCCAGGCGCCGAAGCCGTCGTACTGCCGGGCGGACGGCGTCTCGTTGCGGTCGTCCAGCATCGGGCAGCCGAGCAGCTGCCCGGCCAGCCGCGGTCCGCCGCGGTCGCGGGAGAGCAGGGCCACCGCGGCGGACAGCCCGCCGCCCGCGCTCTGCCCCGACGCGATGATGCGGTCGGGGTCGATGCCGAGGTCGTCGGCGTGCGCGGCCATCCACTCCAGCGCCGCGTAGCAGTCCTCCGCCTGCGCCGGGCCCGGATGCTCCGGCGCGAGGCGGTACTCCACCGCGACGCCGACGACGCCGTGCCGGTCGGCCAGATCGATCAGCTCGGCGGTGCCGAAGAAGCGGGTGCCGAGCACCATGCCGCCGCCGTGGATCGACAGGACGGCGGGCGCCGGCCCGGTCGCGGGGGCGGACGGCCGCACGATCGTGACCTCCAGGTCGGGCGCACCGGCGGGGCCGGGGATCACGCGGTCCTCCCACGTCACCGCCCTGCCCTCGGCCTGCACCGCGATGGGCGGGATGATCGCGGCGAAGTGGTCGCGGTTGGCGTGGATGGTGTCGGCGCGCAGCGGGATGCCCTCCACGAGCTGCACGAACGCGTCGAGCCCGGCGACCAGCTCGGGGTCGTACGGCACGGGAGCGGGCGCGGTCATCGGGCGGCCCGCCAGATCCGGCGCAGCCACGACGACCGTGCGGCGAGGGCGGCCCGGGTGATCTCCGCCTCCGGCATGTACATGTCGAAGCCGTGCGCGCCGCCGCCCCACACGTGCAGCTCGGCCTGGCCGCCCGTGGCCCAGATGCCGAGCGCATACGCGGTGTCCTCGTCGCGGAAGGTCTCCGCCTCGCCCACCTCGATGTACGCGGGGGGAAGACCGGACAGATCGGTCGCGCGGCTCGGGGCCGCGTAGGCGGGGGCCTCGTCGCTGAACGCGAGGTCGTCGCCGAGCACGCACGACCACGCCAGCAGGTTCATGTCGCGCTGCCACGTGCCGATGCCGTCGTACTGCAAGCTGGCGACCGAGGTGTTGGTGTTGTCGATCATGGGGCACAGCAGCAGCTGCCCCGCCATGACCGGGCCCTTCCGGTCGCGCGCCAGCAGGGCGACCGCGGCCGTGAGCCCGCCCCCGGCGCTGCCGCCGCCGACGACGAGGCGCTCCGGGTCGATGCCGAGCTCGGCGGCGTGCTCGTGCGTCCAGACGAACGCCGCGTAGCAGTCCTCCACACCGGCGGGGTACGGGTCTTCCGGGGCGAGCCGGTACTCCACGTTCACGGCGACCACGCGGTGCTCCGCGACGATGTCGACCACGCGCGCGGTCTCCCACGAGCGGTGGCCGACGATCATGCCGCCGCCGTGGATGTTCACGAACCCGGGCAGCGCCTCGGTCGCGGAATCCGCGGGGCGGAACACCGTGATCTCGATGTCGGGTGCGCCCGCGGGGCCGGGGATCACGCGGTCCTCCCACACGATCGGGCGGCCCGCGATCACGGTGTCGTTGTCGGGGAACATCCGGTCGACGCCCTCGCGCGGCAGCGTGTCGCGGGTGAGGGGAGGCTGCGGGTTCTTCGCGATCTCGTCCAGCACGGCCTGCACCTCGGGGTCGAACGGGACGGGCGGGACGGTGGGGTGTCCGGCGGCGGTGGCGGTCATGTCTCTCCTCGGTGGGGTGGGGGCGGCGTGGGGCGGGGCGGGTGTGTGGGGGTCTGCGGACGGTGTCAGGGGCCTTCGGGGTCGACCACGCCGCGGTCGGCCCAGAAGGGTTCGACCAGGCGGCGCAGCTCGTCGGCGCCGATGCGGTCGACGAGGTCGGCGGCGTCGAGGTTCGCGTGCAGCTGTGCCACGCGGGAGGCCCCGAACAGGGTGGTCGTGAGGGCGGGGTGCGTGAGTGTGAACGCGATGCCGAGCTGGGCCGGGGTCGTGTCGAGCGACTCCGCGAGCGCCGTGAACGCCGGCACGTCGGCGATGATCCGCTCCCGGATGTCGCCGGGGTCGCGGCCGATCTGGCGGTCGCCCTTCACGTTCCCCGCGAGCACGCCGCCCTCCAGGCAGTCGGAGGCCTGCAGCGTGAGGCCCTGCTCCCAGAGCCGCGCGAACGGCTCGCCGTCGGGGATCGAGCGCCGTGCCACGCTGTACTTCAGCTGCGCGATCTGCGGCCCGGGCACGCCCTCCGCCGCGGCGAGGTCGAGCAGGCGCTGGATGGACGACGCCGACCAGTTGTTCACGCCCCACGCGCGGATGAGTCCCGCATCGGCGAGGCGCGCGAGGTCGAGCACGAGGTCGCGCAGGTCGAGGTCGTCGCGGCGCAGGTCGCCCAGGATCACGAGGTCGGCGTGCTCCACGCCCACCCGCATCAGGGCGTTATCGAGCTGCGGGCGGAAGCCGTCGTCGCCGAAGGCCTCCAGCCACAGCTTCGACGACAGCAGCCACTCGTCGCGGCGCAGACCCGCCGCGCGCACCATGGCCGAGAAGATCACGTCGGTGAACACCGGAGGGGCGCCGGGCGCGGAGTACACGCCGACGTCGAAGAGGTTCACGCCGCGGTCGGTCGCCTGGCGCAGCAGCTCGACGGCGTCGGCGAAGTCCATGCGGTCGTAGGTGTGCCACGAGCCGAGCGAGAACAGGGAGGCGTGCAGGCCGCTGCGGCCGATCTCGCGGCGGGGGAGAGGGGTGGTCATGGCGCTCCTCAGAGGCTCGGGTCGATGACGGCCTTGACCTCATCGAGGTGGTGCATGTGGGCGATCTTGGCGGAGGCCTCGGCGAGACCGACCGGGGCGCTGAACAGGTCGTCCCAGGGGAAGCGGTCGGCGAACGCGGTGAAGAAGTCGATGGCGCGGGCGTAGTCGGAGATGTCGCCGTTGAGCGAGCCGACGACCGTGAGCTCCTTGCCCATGATCGTGCTGAGGGGGAAGCCGTCGCCCGCGGGGCCGGTGGAGCCGACGATCGCGATGGTGCCGCGCTGCGCCGCCATGCCCACCGCGTCGGGACCCACGCTCGGGGCGCCCGCGAAGTCGAACACGTGGTCGGCACCGTGGCCGCCCGTGAGCTCCATGACCTGGTCGACGACGGGCCCGTCGCGGAAGTCGACCACGGCGTCGGCGCCGAAGCGGGCGGCGAGCTCCAGCCGGGCGGCGGGGGCGCCGACCGTGATGACCTGCCCGGCGCCCGCGATGGTGGCGACGGCGGTGGCGAAGATGCCGAGCGCGCCCGACCCCTGCACCACGACGCGGGAGCCGGGGCGGATGCGGCCGGCGCGCTCGAACGCGCGCAGCACGGTCTTGGCCGCGCAGCCCGCCATCGACGCCCAGGTGTCCTTCACCGCCGCGGGCAGCAGCAGCTTCGCGGCGCCGGGGGTGACGTAGGCGTACTCCGACAGCCCGGCGGTGGCGTACGGCGGTACGTCGGACCGCTGCAGGAAGCCGTAGCCGCGGCGCGAGCAGGCGACGGGTTCGCGCAGCACGACGCAGCCGTGGCACTCGCCGCACGTGGACTCCGACCAGCCGATGCGGTCGCCGGGGGAGAGCGGGCGGCCGAGGGCGTCGCGCGTGTCGGGTCCGGTGGCCACGATCTCGCCGACCATCTCGTGGCCGAGCACCATCGGGAGCATGCCGGGGAAGGTCATCCGGCCCTCCCAGATCTCGATGTCGGTGCCGCACAGGGTCGTGCAGGCGATGCGCACGAGGGCGGCGTCCGGCTCGATCTCGGTCGGCAGCGGGAGGTCCTGCAGGGTGAGCGGCTCGCCGTGCGCGGTGAGCACGGCGGCGCGGGTCGTGGTCGGGCGGGTCGGGGCGGGGAGGGTCATGCGGTTCTCCTGTCGCGGGACGGGTGGGGATCGGGAACGCTCCGCGAGGGGCGGGGTGCGGATCCGATCCCGTGACGGATGCGGGCGGACGGGTCAGACCAGGAGCTGGCCGCCGTCGACCGGCACCGAGACGCCGGTGATGTGGCCGGCGGCGTCGCTCGCGAGGAACAGCACGAGCGGCGTGACCTGGTCGACCTCGGCGATCGTGCCGAGCGGGATGCGCGACTCCCAGGCCGCGCGGGCGTCGGGGTTCGAGGCGAAGTCGGCGGTGAGCGGGGTGAGCACCGGGCCGGGGGCGACCGCGTTCACGCGCACGCCCG
>NZ_SSDO01000402.1:0-7741 GCF_004794395.1 Microbacterium sp. K41
CCAGGCGCGCTCGCCGAGGGCGACGGCATCCGTCCCGTCGATCACGAGCCCCTCCGCGGTCACGGTCGCCGCACGCGGCGTGAGCCCGAGCAGAGCGCGGGCGGTGAGGGTCTTGCCCGCACCGGACTCCCCCACGATCGCGACGCACTCGCCGCGCTCGACCGACAGGGAGACGCCGTCCACGACCGCCGTGCCGTCGAACGCGATCCGCAGCCCCCGCAGCTCGAGCGCCCTCATGCCGTCCTCCCGTCCGCCCTGGCCCGCAGGATCCGTCCGACGACCGTCGCGCACACGACCGAGAGCGTGATCGCGATGCCGGGGAAGACCGAGATCCACCACGCCTGTCCGAGCACGTTCCGGCCTCCGGCGAGCATCAGCCCCCACTCCGGGGTCGGCTCGGACGGCCCGAGGCCGAGGAAGCTGAGCCCGGCGGCGGCGAGGATGCTGGATCCGATGCCGATCGTCGCGAGCACGCTGAGCGAGCCCAGCACCCCGGGGGCGACGTGACGGGTGAAGGCCCGCAGCGGCGGCACCCCGAGGATGCGCGCGGCCTCCACGTGCTCGGCCACGCGCAGCGTCCTGGTCTGCACCCGGGCCAGGCGCACGTACACCGGCACCGCGGCCAGGGTCACCGCGATCGCGATGTTCACCGGTCCCGGGCCCAGCACCGCGACCACCACGAGCGCCACCAGGAACTCGGGGAACGCCATCAGCACGTCGTTGACCCGCATCACGGTGAGGTCCACGCCCCGCGGCGCCATCCCCGCCACCGCGCCGACCAGCAGCCCGACGACGACCGCGATCCCGGTCGCGAGGAGCCCGATGCCCAGCGACCGCCCGGCCCCGTGCACCACGCGCGCGTACACGTCGCGTCCGCTCTGGTCGGTGCCGAACAGGTGCTCGGGGCTGGGCGGCAGCAGGGCCGAACGCACGTCGGTCTGCAGCGGGTCCTGCGGAGCGAGGAGGTCGGGCCACACCGCCGCGACCGCGATCACCGCGAGCACCGCGACCGCCGACCACAGGGCCGCCCGCTGACCGCGGCTCATCGGGCGCCTCCGGCCGCTGCGGCCCGCACCCGGGGGTCGATCAGCGGATGCACGAGCTCGACCACGAGGTTCACCGCCACGAACACGACGGCGCTCAGCAGGATGATGCCGGTGATGACGGGGAGGTCGCGGTCGCTGATCGCCGCGAGGGTCACGCGCCCCAGCCCCGGCCGCGCGAACACCGTCTCCACCAGCACCGCGCCGCCCAGCACCGAGCCCGTGAGGTAGGCGGCCAGCGTGATGCCCGAGGCCGCGCCGTGACGGAGTCCGTGCCGCAGCGTGAACCACGACGGGCTCGCCCCCCGCGCGCGGACCGTCTCGGCGAACGGCATCCGCTCGGCCTGCACGAGCGCGTCGCGCAGCACCTGGCTCAACAGGGCCGCCACCGGCAGCGCGAGCGTGACCGCGGGGAGCACGAGGGTCGCGGGGTTGCGGGCGCCCGACACCGGGAACCACCCCAGACCGAACGCGAAGACGCTCAGCAGCACGAGCCCGATCCAGAACACCGGCGAGGACAGCACGACCAGCTCGACCGCCGCGGCCACCGCGCGCGCCGTCCGTCCGCGCACCAGCACGGTCACGGCGAGCGCGAGCACCACGGCGATCGCCAGGGCCAGCGCGGACAGCTGCAGGGTCGCCCCGAGCTGACGGCCGATCACCTCGGTCACCGGCAGCCGCAGCTGATACGACTCGCCCAGGTCGCCCCGGGCGAGCTGCCCGATGAACGACGCGTACTGCTCCAGGACGGGCCGGTCGAGCCCGAGCTCGGCGCGGATGCCGTCCTTCACCTCATCACTCACCTGCGCCTGCGGGCCGAGCATCACCGAGACCGGGTCGCCGGGGATGAGCCGGAAGGCGAGGAACGCGAGGGTGGCGGCGCCCCACAGCACCACCACCACGGTCGCGAGGAGGCCGGCGATCCGCGGCAGGGCAGCCTTCACCGTTGCGTCCTGCTTCCCTCGTCCCGGCGGCTGAGCGGACTCAGCCGAGGGTCACATCGTAGAACAGCGGCCGGCCGTACAGGTCGTACTGCAGCCCGTTCACGCGTTCGCCGACCGCCGTGATCGCGGACGGGCTGTAGAGCGGCACGATCGCGGTGTACGTGGCGTTCCACTCCTGCAGCTGCGCGTACAGGGCGTTGCGGGTGTCCTGGTCGCTCGAGGAGACCGCCTGCTCCAGCAGCGCGTCGATCTGGGGGTCGGTGACCTGCGAGGCGTTCTGGAAGCCCTCGCTGTGCAGGTGGTTGCGCAGGAAGTCGGCGTCCACGCCCGAGAAGCCCCAGTCCGTGAGGTCGAACGTCTTCGGCTCGTACTGCGCGTTGTAGGCGCCCGGCTCCAGCACCTCGCGCTGCACCTCGAAGCCGATCGCCTTGAGGTCGGACTGGATGGCGTTCGCGAGCGCGGCCTGGTCGTCGGGCACCGGGGTCCACGCGATCCAGCGCACCGAGAGGCGCGCGCCGTCCTTCATGCGGATGCCGTCGGCGTCGCGCTCGGTCCACCCGGCCTCGTCGAGGAGCGCGTTCGCGGCGTCCTGGTCGTACGGCCACGTGCCCTCCAGCGCCGCGTCGTACCCGGGCGTCGTCGAGCCGAGGATGCTCCACGCCCGCGGGAACTGGCCGAAGTAGATCTCCTCCACGGCGGCGTCGATGTCGATGCCCCGCGCGAACGCCTGGCGCACCTTCTCGTCGGCGAACACGCCGTACTTCTCGTTCAGGTACAGCGAGTAGGGCAGGCCGGGGTACTCGACCGAGTCGACCGTGACGCCGTCGCCGAGCTCCTCGACCAGGTTCGGCGGGATGTCGCTGGCGAGGTCTGCCTCGCTGCTGCGCACGACGCCGCTGCGCACGGCGGCCTCGGGCTGGATCTCCACGCGCAGCGTCTGGAACGACGGCGCCTTCTCCCCGTGCGGCCCCCAGGCGTAGTCGTCGTTGCGCGTGTACACGAGCTCCTGATCGGGCGTGTACTCGGTGAGCTCGAAGGGACCGGTGCCCACGGTGACGCCCGGGCCCCCGGCCTTCAGCTTCGCCGCGGACTCCTTCAGCACCGCGGGCGAGTAGAAGCCGAGCTGCGGCGTGCTGGCGGCCTGCAGGAACGGGGCGTACGGCTGCGTGAACGTGACCTTCACGGTGTGCTCGTCGACGACCTCCGTGCCCTCGTAGAAGTCGGCGCCCATCATGCTGGCCGCCTGCGCGGACTTGGTCTTCGGGTCGACGATGCGGTCGAAGTTCGCCTTCACGGCCTCGGCGTCGAACGGCTCGCCGTCGGTGAAGGTCACGTCGTCGCGAAGCGTGAAGGTGTACTCGGTGCTGTCGTCCGACACCTCCCACTCCGTCGCCAGCCACGGGCTGAAGCTGCCGTCCTCCTCCTGGAACACGAGCGAGTCGAGCACGGCGCGCTGCACCATGCCGGAGACGTCGAGCTGGCTGACCTGCGGATCCATGTGCCCCGCGGAGAGGTTCGCGCCCTCGATCGACCAGACGAGCTCATCGCCCACCTCGCCGTCGGCATCGGTGGAGGGACCGGCGCACGCGGCGAGCACCAGGGCGGTGACGGCGGCGAGCGCGGCGGCGGGCAGGAGACGACGCACGGGGGTGGCGGGCATGACGGTCCTCAGAACGATCGGGTGGGATGGATCCATCCTAGAACCGATTTTTGGACGGGGTCGATCTGTGACCGCGGCCCTCGTGCGCCGGAGGTCAGAGTGCGGGGAGCACGAGGCGGTGGCGGTCGGCCGGGCCCGGCTGCTCCCCCTCCGACCGCGACTCGCCCGTCGGCACGACCACGACCGACAGCCCCTGTATCCGCGGCTCGGGCAGCCCGATCATCCGCACCTCGACGCGCAGATCGGCCCGCACTCCCGCGATCCGCCAGCGCAGCTCGGCCTCGCTCCCGGCGGCGACCACACGCTCCGCGAACGGCGCCTGCTCCGGCACGAGTCCGCCGATCTCCTCGAGCTGGGCGCCCAGCCGCGCATCCCGCACATCCGCGGGCACGTCGGCCAGCACGTGATCCGCGAGGACGGGATACGCGGAGGCGGACCGGCCCTCACGGATCGCCGCATCGATGGCCTGCGCCGCCGCCACGGTCTCCCGCCACGGTCGCACCACGGCCGACGGCGCCCCCGTGCCCGCGAGGAGCTCGTCCAGTGCGACGCCGGCCACGCGCCGCGCCGCGAAGTCATCCGAGTTGCCGAAGGCGACCACGCCGAGCCCGGTCGCGGCGTGCCACCGCATGTGCGACGAGAACCCGGGCAGCCCGCCCGAGTGCTGCACGATCCGCCCGAACCGTCGATCCTCCTCGACGACCAGCCCGTAGCCGTAGCCGGCGGCGGCGAGCTCGTGTCCGGGGAACGCCCCTGGCGGCCCGGGGATGGGCGTGCGCGGCTGCTGCAGCTCCCTGCGTGACGCGGGTGAGAGCACCTCCGGCGCCACGGGCTCATCCGTGAACGCCGAGCCGAGGAACCACATCCACGTCGCGATGTCGTCCACCGTGCTGACCATGCTGCCGATGCACCCGAGCGCCCCCGCCCCCACGAACGGCTCGGGGCGGAAGGTCTCCCCGCCGTCGAACGTGCGGAAACCGTGCGCCCGCTCGTCGTCGGGGAACGCGTCGGGGGTGTGCGCGGTGCGGTGCAACCCGAGCGGCTCCAGGAGCACCTCGCGCACCACGTCCTCCACCGCTCTCCCGGTCACGGCCTCGACCGCCCGCCCGAGCAGCGACTGCCCGAGGTTGGAGTACTGATACACGGTGCCCGGGACCGCGGCGAGCGGCAGCCCCGACGCGAACAGCGCCGCGAGCTCCTCCCGGCCGGCGCCGAGGTGACGGTCGACCCAGGCGTTGTCCTCTCCCAGCCCCGAGCGGTTCGACAGCAGCTGCTCCCCCGTCACCGTGCACTCCCGGCCGTCGTGGAGCAGTCGCACGCCCGGTACCGACGTGGTGATCGGCGCGTGCAGGTCGAGCAGTCCGCGGTCGCGCAGCACCAGGACCGTCGCGGCGAGGAAGCTCTTCGACATCGAGGCGATGCGGAACACGGTGTCGCGTGTGGTCGGGCGCCCGTCGCCGTGCGGGTGTCCGTGCACCGCGACCGCCCGCACCGTGCCCCGGTCGCACACCGCCGCGACGGCCGCGGGGGCCCCGCGCCGCGCGTCGTCGTCCAGCCCGAGCCGGAGGACGCCCTCGTCCGTCGCCTCCGCCGGCCCGCGGGGCCCGGGGGACGTCATGCCGAGACCCCGGCGAGCACCTCGTCAACGAAGGCCTCGATGAGCGCGCGGCTCGCGGCGGTGTTGTGGTCGTGCACGCGTTCGGCCTCCGCGATCAGGGCCGGCAGCGACCGTCCCTCGCCACGCAGCGCCGCGTCGTCCCAGCGCTCCAGGTCGGCGGCGGACGCCTCGGGGTGGAACTGCACGCCGCGCACGTGCGCGCCCAGCCGGAAGGCCTGGTTCTCCACCGCCACGCTGGAGGCCATCAGCACGGCCGTGGGCGGGAGAGCCGTGATCATGTCCTGATGGTTCTCGATCATGGGGGCCTCGTCACCGAGGGCGGCGAACACCGCGTCCTCGCGCCCCGCGTCCGTGGGCTGGATGGGCGTGGCCCCGCGTTCGACCGGCCCGGTCTTGGCCCGCACCTCGCCCCCCGCCACGTGCGCGAGCAGCTGTCCGCCGAGGCAGATGCCGAGTGTCGGAAGGTCGCGGGCGATCGCCTCGGCGGCGAGCGCGCGCTCGGCCGCCAGCCACGGCGCGCGGTCGTCGTCGTCGGGCATGAGTCCCCCGCCGAGGAGCACGAGCCCCGCGTAGCCGTCGAGCGAGGTCGGCAGCGGCTCCTGCGCTCCCACGACCGGGTGGACGTCGAGGCCGCGCTCCGTGAGCCACGCACCCAGACGTCGCGGGCCCGAGCTGGCGGAGTTCACGACCACGAGCACACGGGTGCTCATTCCGCCCCCTCTCGCGCGGTGGTGTCGACCGCAGGCACCAGCGCCGCGGGGGCCGGAGACCCCGCGCAGCCGGCGAGGAACGCCTCGTGGTCGGGGTCGGAGGCGGCGAGCACGCGCAGCACGTTCTCGTGGGCGGCCGCGGCCAGGTCCTCCTCCGACCAGCCGCGTCGCCGGAGCTCGGCGAACAGAGCCGGGTAGCACGAGACGTCGCCGAGACCGTCGGGCATCGCGTCGGAACCGTCGTAGTCCGCGCCGATACCGACCGCGTGCGCACCCGCGACGCGCCGGACGTGGTCGAGGTGATCGGCCGCGTCGCTCACCCCGACCGCCGGGGCCTCGCCCGCACCGCCCGCCTCCCACCAGTCGCGTCTGGCCTGCGACAGGAACGTCGGCACGAACGGCACCATCACCACGCCGCCCTGCGCACCGATGGCCGCGAGCACGTCGTCCGGCACGTTGCGCGGGTGGTCGCACAGCGCGCGCGCTCCGGAGTGGCTCACGATCACGGGCCGCGTGGTGATCGCGAGCGCGTCGCGCATCGTGCTCGGCGCCACGTGGGACAGGTCGACCAGCACGCCGATGCGGTTCAGCTCGCGCACGACCTCCCGCCCGAACTCCGTCAGTCCGCCGTGGCGCTCCTCGTCGGTCGCGGAATCCGCCCAGGCGATCGTGCGCGACCACGTCAGAGTCAGGTAGCGCGCACCGAGCCGCGCGAACTGGCGCAGCACCGCGAGCGAGCCGCCGAGCTGGTCGCCGCCCTCGATGCCGATCAGCGAGGCGATGCGCCCCTCGGCCATCGCCGCCCTGACGTCCGTCGCGGTCCGGGCGAAGGCGAGCCGATCGGGATGGGCGTCCACCAGCCGGTGCACGAAGTCGATCTGCTCCAGCGTCGCCACCACCTGCTCCGCACCCTCCAGCACCGGGTCGACCCACACCGACCAGAACTGGGCCGCCACGCCCCCGGCGTCCAGCCGCGGAAGGTCGGTCTGAGTGGCCGCGACCGGCCCGGCCAGCTCGTCCACCCGGTACCCGAGCAGCGTCCTGCTCGCCCAGGCCAGGTCGTTGTGCCCGTCGAACACCCCGTCCAGAGTCCGTCCGTCGCCGCTCATGTCAGTCCTCCCGTGCATCCAGCACCGCGTTCATCCGCGCGGTGAGCTCATGGTCGATCGCCAGGGCCGCGCCGTCGAGGGCGCGCACCGGCACTGCACCGCGTGTGCTGGAGCACAGCCACAGGGCATCCGCCCGCCGCAGATCCTCGCGCGTCACGGGCACGATCGCGGTGCGGCGGTCGGCGAGCCCCGCGAACACATCCCCCTGGGTGGTGCCCGGCAGCACGCCGAACTCCGGCGGCGGAGTGACCAGGGTGTCGTCGATGCGGGCGACCAGCGTCGACCGCGGGCCCTCCAGCACGAACCCGTCTGCGCTGACGAACACCACGTCGTCCGCACCGCGGCGTGCGGCCTCCCGCAGCGCCGCCTGGTTGACCGCGTAGGCGAGCGACTTCGCGCCCTGCAGCAGCCAGGGCGCCGTGTGCATCACGTCGTGCCGGTACCCGCGGTCGAGCACCACCGCGGTGACCCCCGCGGCGCGCACGGCCGAGGGGTCGGCGCCCGCGAAGCCGAGCACCCAGCCGGTGGGTACCGCGTGGTCGAGCTCGTCCCCGCGGGTCATGGCGAACTTGATCGAGGCGATCTCGCCGTCGCGCAGCACCCCGGCTCGCGACACCGCCGCGGCCGCCCTGCGCACGGCCGTGCGCCAGCGGTCGA
>NZ_SSDO01000403.1:0-1973 GCF_004794395.1 Microbacterium sp. K41
CCCGCGCGCGCGTGCCGCCAGCAGCGGCCCGGACACGGGGGAGCCGATCTCCTCGTCGCACACGAGCACCACCCGCACGGCCCGGCGCCGCTCGACCGCGAGCGGCTGGAGGGTGCGCAGAGCCTCGAGCATCACCGCGATCCCGGCCTTCATGTCGTAGGCGCCCGGTCCGCGGACGACGTCGCCGTCCTCCACCCAGGGCACTTCGCCGTCGAGGGCGCCGACGGGCCACACGGTGTCGGTGTGCCCGATGAACAGGAGCGGATCGCCCGTGCCCGGCACGTCGATCACCAGGTCGGTCCCGGCGCTCGTGGGCTCGCGGCGGACGGTGCCGCCGATGGCCTCGAAGCGGGCGCTCAGGACGTCGGCGATGCGGGCGCTGGCGGCGGTGTCGCGGCTCGGCGACTCGATCGACACGAGCTCGCGCACGAGTGCGATGATGTCGTCAGAAGAGTGGTCCGCGAGCTGCGCCGCCGGAGAAGTGGTCACAGTTACGAACCGTATCTGCCTCTTGATCCCCGTGCAAGCCGCCGATAACATCGCTCAGAGCAGCAGGACTCTTCAATCTTAGGAAACGTATCGTGCCTCATTTCTCCGTGGCCGCTGACGCGGGCATCGGCTACGGCTGTCGGGAGCTGACCCAGTACACCGAGTTCCGAGAGGCCGCGGCGCTGTACGCCAGGGTGTTCGCCTACACCGAGAGCGAGTACGCGCTGAACGCCAACCTGCTCACCGCGCTCGCCCGCAACGGCGGTTCGGCGATCGGGGCCTTCGCCGACGACGGCGCGCTCATCGGATTCGCCTACGGCTTCGCCGGGTGCGACACCGACGGCACGCTGTTCCACTACTCGCAGGCGGCCGCCGTCGAGGCCGCCCAGCAGGGCCGCGGCGTCGGTCAGGCCCTCAAGCTCGCGCAGCGCGCGGTCGCCCTCCGGTGGGGGCAGCGCACCATGCGCTGGACCTTCGACCCGCTGCTGTCGCGCAACGCGCACTTCAACCTCAGCTCGCTCGGCGCCGTCGGCATCGCGTTCGAGCGCGACTACTACGCGCGCCCCGACACCGACCGGCTCGTGGTCTCGTGGGACCTCACCGCCGCCACGCCGTCTCCGCGTGCCACGCCGCCGTCCGCCCCGGCGCTCGGGCCGGACGACTGGGGTCGCGCGGTCGCCGCACCGGACGGCACCTGGATCGCGATCCCCGTGCACCCCGGCCGCCTGAGCCCGGCCGAGCGCGAGGCGCTGCGCCGCGACCTCGAGCGCAGCATGACCGGGGTGTTCCACCGCGGGGAGGTCCTGGTGGCGGCGACGCGCCTCGACGATCAGACGGCGGTCTACCGCGCGACACCAGGGGAGGGCCCGGCATGAGCGACCACCACCACGAGGACCGCGACCTCGTCTCACCGCGCGACCGCTTCGGCGAGCGCATCCGCACCAACCAGTCGGCCGAGAGCATCCAGGCGCGCATCATCGAGACCGAGCAGCGCACCCTCGCGCAGACGTTCGAGGAGCTCAGCCGCTCGGCGCAGGTGCCGCAGGCGGCCGCGCTCCTGCTCGGCGCCCGCCGTCGCTACGTCGCGGGCGAGGGCAAGGCCGCCGCGTACGCGCAGCTGCTCACCGCCGATCTCTCCGCCACGCTGTCCAACGTGTTCCTCGTGGACGGGCACGCACTGCAGCCGCTCACCGTGCTGACCGATGTGCGCGCCTCCGACGTGCTGATCGCGTTCTCCCTGCGGCGCTACCGCGAGGAGACCGTGCGGCTCGGACGGCTGTTCCACGAGGCGGGCGGACAGCTCGTCGTGATCACCGACAGCGAGGACGCGCCGCTGGCACCGATCGCCACGTCGCTCATCCGCGTGCGCACCGGGTCGGCGTCGTACGCCGACTCGCCGACCCCGGTCGCGGCGGTCTGCCACCTGCTCAGCGCCCTGACCACGGCGAGCGCGAAGGGTGCGCGTCGCCGCCTGGCCGAGCGCG
>NZ_SSDO01000404.1:0-643 GCF_004794395.1 Microbacterium sp. K41
CCCAGCTCCGCGAACGCGTCCGCGGCGGTGAGCGCGGCGGCCACGGCCTCGTCGATCCGTCCGAGCTGCGCGAGCGCGCGAGCGCGGGAGTCGGTCACGTCGGCGTGCAGCCACCCGGCCTCGTGCTGCTGCGCGAGGGCGGCGACCTCGTCGAACAGGGCGAACGCCCGCTCGTCGCCGCGTCCGCCGTAGGCCTGACCCAGGCTGTGGAGCACCTCGCTGAGGGCGCCGACCGCTTCCGGCGCGCCCCGGACGATCTCGGCCGCGCCCTCCAGGAGGCGGATCGCGTCGTCGTGCTCCTCGAAGCGGGCGAGGATCTTCGCCTGCTCGGTCATCGCCATCGCCTGGTCGGCGTGCTCCGCGCCCTCGCCGAACAGTTCGGCGGCGTAGCCGTGCACGCCCACCGCCTGTCCGAACTCGCCCGACTCGGCCAGAGCGCGCGCGAGCAGGGTGGCGGTCATGCCGCGGGAGGCGGGGGCCACGTCGGCCTGCTCCTCGCGCTGCAGCACGTCGCCGAACAGCTCGGCCGCCTCCTGGGCGTCGCCGGAGCGCAGCATGGCTCGGGCGAGCCGGAAGTCGACGCCGGTCGCGTCGCCTCCGGCCTCGGCGCGCAGACGCGAGGCGAGGCGGTAGCGCGAAACGG
>NZ_SSDO01000405.1:0-5144 GCF_004794395.1 Microbacterium sp. K41
GACATCGCGGCCCTGCTGGTGCGCGCCGCCGAGGCCGACCCCGACCGGCGCGTGGTGGTGAAGCTGCGTGCGCGACAGGGCGAGGCGGAGACCCACCTCGACCGCGAGCCCTACACCGGGCTCTTCGGGGCCGCGCGGCCGCGGAACCTCGTGTTCTCGCACGCTCCGATGGCCACGGCTCTGGAGACGGCGGCCGGGCTGGTCACCGTGAGCTCGACGGCCGCCGTGGAGGCGCTGGCGCACGGGGTGCCGGTCATCGCGCTCGACCGCTTCGGGGTGAGCAAGAGCCTGCTCAACACGGTCTTCGTCGGCAGCGGGCTGCTGGGCGGGGCGGGCGAGATCGTCGCCGGCCGCTTCCGGCGCCCGCACCCGGCCTGGCTGCGCGACAACTACTTCCACCCCGCCGCCGAGTCGGACTGGTGGGACCGGGTGCAGGAGCTGGTCGCGCTGCGCCGAGCGGGCGCGCTGCCTCCGCGCCGGGTGCCCGCTGCGCGCGGGGGTGCGCTGCACGAGGCCTGGCACCGGGCGAGTGTGCTCGGTCGGGAGGACCGCAGCATCTCCGGACGGCTCGCGCTCGCGGTCGGAGCCCCGGCGGTGCGGCTGCTGTCCGGCGTCCGCGCTCGCCGCAGTCCGGAGGGCGCCTCCACGTGGGCGGACCCGTCCACGGACTACACGCTCGAGCCGAACCCGTTCGCCGACTCGCTGCGTCGCTGAGCCCCGCCTCGTCCGTCCGGGTCGTGGTGCGTCAGAGGCGGCGCCAGTCGTGGCTCTCGACCGCGGCGCCGGCCTGCGGGCCCATCTGCAGCATGCCGCCGTCGATCACGACCGAGGCCCCGGAGATGTAGGCGGCTTCGGGCGAGGCCAGGAAGGCGATCAGCGCGGCCACCTCGCGCGCGTCCCCTGGTCGTCCGAGCGGGATGCCGGGGCGGTCCTCCGTGTGCGGGTCGGTGTCGGTCTGCCCGGTCATGGGTGTGGCGATCTCGCCGGGGGCCACGCTCACCGCGCTGATGCCGTGCGCACCGAGTTCGAGCGCCAGGTTCTTCATGAGGCCGCCGAGCCCGTGCTTCGCGGCGTCGTACGCGCTCGCCCCGACCATCGGCTGATGCTCGTGCACGCTGGTGACCGCGATCAGCCGGCCACCGCGTCCGGCCGCGACCATGGCCCGCGCCGCCCGTTGCAGGCACACGAACGCGCCGGTGAGGTCGGTGTCGACCACGCGGTTCCACTCGTCGAGGGTCACGTCGAGGAACGGGGTCTGCAGTCCCGCTCCGGCGTTGTTGACGAACACGTCCACCCCGCCGAGCTCGGCGATCAGGCCGTCGACCGCGTCGCCGCACGCGGGGATGTCCGCCAGGTCGAGGCGGGCGACCACGGCCCTGGCGCCGTGGCTGCGCACCTCCTCCGCGGTCTCCTGGGCGCCGGCCTCGTCGCTGTGCCAGGTGATGCCCACGTCGATGCCGGCCGCGGCGAGGGCGACCGCGGTCGCGCGGCCGATGCCCGAGTCCGCGCCGGTCACGATCGCGCGTCGGGCCTCGGCTTCCAGGCGCGCCTGGGGCTCCCCGGACTCCAGGCCCGTGGTCGGCGTCTTGTCGTTGTGCTGCGATTCGGACATGCGGCCCTCCTGCTCCTCGTGGTCGTGCGGCGACGATACGAAGGCCGAGGGAGCACGGTCGATGCGCTTGACGGCGGCGGGTGGCGGCGCTAGCGACCCGATGTCCCGCGGCGGTGGCCCCGCAGACGCGAGGCCGCCGCCGCGGGCGTCGAGCGCGGGTCAGTTGCTGCGGCGGATGGCGCGCACGCCCACCACGAGGCCGACCGTGGCCACCGCGAGTGCGGCGATCCAGCCCCACAGCACGGTGAGGTCGCCCAGGTCTCCGGCGAACAGCGCCCGTTCCGCCTGCACGACCCAGTTCACCGGGTTGACCGTCGCGACCGCGCGCATCCAGTCCGGCGCGGCGTCGAGCGGCAGCAGCATCCCCGACAGGATGAGCAGCGGGAAGATGAGCGACTGCTGCACGCCCCAGAACAGCCACTCCCGGTCTTTGGTCGCGAGCGCGAGCGAGTACGAGAGCGAGCCGAGGCCCACCCCGAACACGGCGAGCAGCGCGAGGCCGATCAGCAGGCCCGGCACGTCGACCGCGAACCCGAACGGCCATGCGATCAGGACGATCACGAGGGCCTGCACCACGATCGGCGCGATCTCCTTCAATGCGCGGCCGACGAGGAGGGACGACCGGGCGAGCGGGGCGACGAGGGTGCGCTCGTGCGAGCCGGTCATCATCTCGTACTGGAGGTTCGACCCGGTGGCGCCGGTGCCGAACAGCACGATCATCACCAGCACGCCCGGCACGAACCACGACAGGGTCTCGCCCGCGGGCTGTCCGGACTGGCCGATCAGCAGCGGGGCGAACAGCCCGAGGAACACCAGGGGCTGCAGCAGGCTGAAGATCAGGGTGAACGGGTCCCGCACCACGGGCTTGAGCTCCCGCGTCAGCACGTGGCGGGTGTCGCGTGCGAGGTTCGGGCGCACGAGCGTGTCGGTGGTGGTCATGAGAGGACTCCTGTCGTGGTCGGGGTGGAGGCGGGCGTGGGCTCGTCCGTGGACTCGGGGGCTCCTGCACCCTCGCCCGCATCGCGCAGGGTGCGTCCGGTGAGGGCGAGGAACACGTCGTCGAGTGTGGGCGGCACTCCGGTCGCGCGCTGCACGACGATGCCCGCGGCGTCGAGCTCCCGCACGACTACGGGCAGCAGCCGGTCGCCGTCGGGCACCGCGAGGGAGAGGCAGGCGTCGTCCCGCACGACCTCGGCCGGGCTCCGTCGGGCGACCACGGTGCGCGCCCGCTCGGCCTCCGCGGCGTCCGCGAACCCGAACGTGAGCACGTCGCCCGCGAGGGTGGCCTTGAGCGAGGCCGCGTCGTCGTCCGCGATGATGCGGCCCTTGTCCATCACCATGACCCGCTCGGCGTAGCGGTCGGCCTCCTCCAGGTAGTGCGTGGTGAGGAAGACCGTGGTGCCGTGCTGCGTGCGCAGGTCGAGGATGTGCTCCCACAGGTTCGCGCGGCTCTGCGGGTCGAGTCCCGTGGAGGGCTCGTCCAGGAACAGCAGGGGCGGCGCGTGCATGAGCCCGAGGGCGATGTCGAGCCGGCGCTTCTGCCCGCCGCTGAGCTGCTGCACGGTGCGGCCCGCGAACGACGACAGGTCGAGCGAGTCGATGAGCTCGTCCGCCCTCCGCACGCTGTCGCGTTTCGTCAGGCCGTAGAAGGCGCCCTGGCTGAGCAGTTCGTCGCGCACGCGCTGGGAGAAGCTGCCGCTGGTGAGCTGACCGACGTAGCCGATGCGCGCGCGGACGCCCGCGGCGTCGGTGCGGATGTCGTGCCCGACCACGCGCGCGCTGCCGGCCGAGGGCGGGATCAGGGTGGTGAGCATGCGGAGGGTCGTCGACTTGCCGGCGCCGTTCGGGCCGAGGAATGCGACGAGCTCACCCCGCACGGCGCTGAAGGAGACGTCGGTGACCGCGTGCACCGGTGCCTTCTTGACGGTGAAGGTCTTGGTCAGGCCTTCGGTCTCGATGAGGGTTTCGTTCATGGGAGAGAGCGTAGAAAGCAACGCGGACACATCCTGTCCGCATCGTCTGCCAATCTGAGGTCATGTCCGACACCACCGCCCGCGCCCTCGCCCTGCTCAACCTGCTGCAGACGCACCGGCACTGGCCGGGCACGGAGCTCGCCTCGCGACTGGGCGTCACCGAGCGCACCGTCCGCCGCGACGTCGACCGCCTGCGCGAGCTGGGCTATCGCGTCGAGTCCACGCCGGGATCGGCCGGCGGTTACCGGCTGGAGGCGGGGAGCGCCGTGCCGCCGCTGCTGCTGACCGACGACGAGGCGGTCACGATGGCGATCGGCCTGCGGGTCGCCGCCACGCAGCAGCTCGTCGGTGGCGCGGAGGTGACGCTGACCGCGCTCGCGAAGCTGGAGCAGGTGCTGCCCTCGGCGCTGCGGCAGCGGGTGAACGCGCTCGCCGCGGCGGTGCAGCCCCCGCGGATCGGCGCGGGACCGGTGGTGTCGCCCGTGGTCATCGGCGAGATCGCGCTCGCCACGCGCGACCACGAGCGGCTGCGGCTGCGCTACGTCGACGGGCAGGGGGAGGAGAGCGTGCGGCGCGTGGAGCCGCATGCCCTCGCCCCGGCCGGACGCAAGTGGTTCCTCCTGTGCTGGGACCTCGACCGCGAGGACTGGCGCACGTTCCGCGTCGACCGCATCACGTCCGTCGAGCACACCAGGGTGCTGTTCGCGCGGCGCGAGCTCAGTGCGCAGGAGATCGAGGAGCGGGTGCTGATCGCGGCGTCGTGGTCGCCGCAGAAGATCGAGACCGACGCGGTGATGGAGCTGCCGCTGGCGGAGATGCAGGAGCGGTTCGGGCCGTGGGGACAGGGCGCCACGGCGGAGGGACCCGACCGCACGCGCTGGCCCTTCGGCGGCGCGGACTGGCGGGAGGCGATGTACGGACTGCTCTGGATCCCCGCGGGCGTCGAGTACACCACGAGCTTCCCCGAGCCCCACCGTGCGGAGCTGCGCGAGGCGGTCGAGCGGCTGCTGCGGGCGCTCGACGCTCCCACGCCCGCGTCATCCGCGGACTCATAGGGTCATCCCAGGGAACGACCCTGGCGGGGAACATCACGGCCAGGTAACGTCAGTGCCATCGCGGCGATCCGGGCGGTCCCGGGCCCCGGCTCATATCCGGAGGCGTTGCGGGTTCGACTCCCGCCGTCGCGTCCACTCCCTGAGGCGTTCGCGTCCGCGTCCACGATATGGCGCATGATGGACGGATGCCCACCGCCCCTCGACCCGGACTCCGCGTCACGGCCGGTCTCACGATCCCCGACGCCGAGCTGTCGTGGCGCTTCTCGCGCTCCTCCGGCCCCGGGGGACAGGGGGTGAACACGGCTGACTCGCGCGTGGAGCTGGTGTGGGACGCCGCGGGTTCCGCGGTCCTGTCGCCGGTGCAGCGCGAGCGGATCCTGGAGCGTCTGCGGGGACGGCTCGTCGGCGGGGTGCTGACGATCGCGGCGTCCGAGCATCGGGCGCAGCTGCGCAACCGGGAGGCCGCACGCGAACGCCTGGCCGCCCTGGTCGCGGAGGCCCTGC
>NZ_SSDO01000406.1:0-5763 GCF_004794395.1 Microbacterium sp. K41
GGCGGGGGTCGCCCGTGAGCGCGAGCCGCCGGTGGCCGGAGTCCTCCGCGGTCGCCCAGCCGAGGTACACGGTGCCGGCGGGGTGGCCGCCCTCGGGGCCCGGGCCACCGACACCCGTGGTCGAGACGCAGATGTCCGCCTCGAACAGCCGAAGGGCCCCGGTGGCGAGCTGCTCGGCGCACGCCGCGGAGGTGGGGTCGGTTCCCGGCGTGAGACCGAGCACCCGCTCCTTGACCTCGGTGAAGTAGGCCACGATGCCGCCCGCGAACCAGTCGGACGCGCTCTCCCCGGCGCCGATGGTGTTCGCGAGCCGCCCGGAGGTGAGCGACTCCGCCACGCTCACCCGCAGACCGCGGGTGCGGGCGAGCTCGCTCAGCCGCTCCAGCTCGGGCGTCTCGTTCGGCGCGGTCATCGCTCGCTGCTCTCGGACGTGCGCGTCATGGGCGATCCTCTCGTCTCGGTCGTCGCGCCACGCGTCCCGCGGCGGCGCCTGATCCGACGGTAGGGGACGGGGCGACACGGACGCAGGGGATTGACAAGGAGAGCGACGGCGTCAAGCCCCTGCCGGTGGTCGTCCGGCCCGGCCAGGGTCGGTCCATCGGACATCGCGAGGAGGCGGACAGGGGAGAGCAGACGCCGGACACCGCGGGGATGGGCGCGGTCTTCTGGACGTGGGCCGGCATCATCGCCGTCGGGCTGGCGATCATGATCGCGCTGCTGCTGGGAGGTCGATGACCCGATCTGGTTCGTGCAGCGCGGGTCAGCCGAATCGAAGCCCGTGGGGACGCCGCATCACACCTCGGCGTCGGAGTCCGACTGAGGCGCGCGCTCGCCGTCGCCGTCGTAGTCGGGGCGCGGCGGCTGCAGCGGCTGGTCGGAGTACTCCCCGCCGAGGCGTCCGCCGTAGGGGCGCCCGTGGTCGGCGAACTCGTCGCGGGCGAAGACCAGCTCCCACGGGCCGACCGTGAACCGCGAGCCGGTGCGCAGCGTCTCGGTGCGCTCGCCGGGGTGCGTGGCGTCGGCGTCGGGGTTCGAGTTCATCTCGCCGTCGGCGTGCAGTGTCACCACGTACTCGTCGCGGTCGTCGTGCACCACCGTGGCGTGCACAGGCTCGGTGTCGGCGAGGCGCAGCTCGTTGCCCGCCGCCGATCCGATGCGCACCTCGTCGACGTCGAGGGCGAACTCGGTGCGCTCGTCGTCGCGGCGCACGCGCAGGCGCGGGTTGCCGGCGCCCCGCTCGGCGTGGGTGGTGCCGGGCGTGTAGCCCTCGTCGGGACGGTCGTCGATGTGGCGTGCGTTCATGGCGGTGCCCTCCTCGGGTGTCATGGCCCCGAGGCTAGTCCGCTCCGGAATCCCGCGCGCGGGGCTTGACTTCCGGCCCTCGCGCGCTCCAGCAGACCGCTCGACCCGCGGAGTTGCGGCCCGCCCGGGGCGAGGGCATACGCTACCCCCAGGGCATGATCCCGGCGGTGGCCGGGCGGGAACCGGATCGACCGAGGAGCATCACCCGATGGGCAAGTTCATCTACGAAGGCAGCGTGAAGAGCGAGATCGAGGATCGCGCCCTCACGCACCTGCAGCTCGTGATCACGGCGAAGCTGCGCCGGGGGGAGCCGTTCCCGTTCAGCTGGCGCGAGGACGCGAGCGTGGGCGGCGGGCGCACCACGGTGTGGATCCAGCCGGGCAGCTCCCTCGTGTTCAAGTACTTCGGCAGCCGGCAGCCCTCGATCAACCGGGCGTGGATCGAGGCGCTCGCCTTCACCGCCAACGCCCCCAGCGGCCTGTACCTGGTGCCGGAGCCGGCGGAGGCGGGCGACCAGCCGGGCGGCGACACCCCGGTCACACCGCCGCTCTGAGGTGTCAACCCCCTGCCCCCGGTCGGCGGTTGCCGTGATGCTCGATCCGAGCACGACACGACAGCCACTCGACAGGAGGAGCGGACATGACCGACACCACCCGCGACAGCGGCCTCACCGACCCCCGGCACGCGCACCGCGAGGAGGGCTTCCCGGCGCAGAGCCAGGATCAGCCCGGACTCACCGAGCGCACCACGCCCGAACCCGACCACGGCGAGTCCTCGTACGTGGGCCATGGACGGCTCGAGGGGCGACGCGCGCTCATCACCGGCGGTGACTCCGGCATCGGTCGCGCGGTCGCGATCGCCTTCGCCAGGGAGGGTGCCGACGTCGCGATCGTGCACATGCCCGAGGAGCAGGACGACGCGGAGGACACGCTGGCCCTCGTGCGCGAGGCCGGACGCACCGGCGTCAGCATCCCCGGCGACGTGCGGGACGAGGCGTTCGCGACCGAGGCGGTGCACCGGGCGCGGACCGAGCTCGGCGGACTCGACGTGCTGGTGCTCAACGCCGCCTACCAGCACGACATCGACGGCTTCGAGAACCTCGACACCGAGAAGATGCGCCGCGTGTTCGACACGAACCTGGCCGGGCTGATCTTCTCCGCGCGCGCCGCCTTCCCCGACCTGGAGCCCGGCGCCAGCATCATCGTCACCTCATCGGTGCAGTCGGCGCAGCCCTCGCCGGGACTGATCGACTACGCCATGACGAAGGCCGCGCAGGTCGCGTTCGTGAAGGCGCTCGCCGAGGAGGCGGGCCCGCGCGGCATCCGCGTGAACGCTGTGGCGCCCGGGCCGATCTGGACGCCGCTGATCCCCGCTACCGGGTGGGGTCCCGAGCGCCTGGAGACCTTCGGGCAGGACACCCCGCTCGGACGCGCCGGACAGCCGGCCGAACTCGCCGGCGCCTACGTGTTCCTCGCGTCGGAGGAGTCGTCGTACGTCTCGGGCACGGTCGTCGCGGTGACCGGGGGCAAGGCCCTCTGAGGCCCCATCGAGCTGCGTGGGCGGCGGGGCGACGGGCTCCCGCCGCCTAAGCTCGTATGGTGCAGAAACCCGCGGCATCCGGCACCCTCGTGGGGGTCGCGCTCGTCATCGGCTCGTGCCTCTCGCTGCCGTTCGGGGCCGCCGTCGCCGCGCAGCTCTTCCCCGTCCTCGGCCCCTGGGGTGTGACCTCGCTGCGGGTCGCGATCGCGGCGGTGCTGCTGGTCGTGCTCGTGCGCCCGAGGGTGCGGGGGTGGACGCGGCAGCAGTGGCTCGCGGCCGTGCTCTTCGGGGTGTCGCTCGCCGCGATGAACGGCTTCTTCTACGCCGCAATCGACCGCATCCCGCTCGGGCCGGCCGTGGCGATCGAGTTCCTCGGCCCGCTCGTGCTCGCGGCCGTGCTCACCCGGCGGCTCGCCGATGCCGTCTGGGTCGCGGTGGCCCTGCTCGGCATGGCGCTGCTCGGCATCGACGGCCTGATCGGCGCGGAGCCCCTCGACCCGCTCGGCGTGGTGTTCATCCTGATCGCGGCCGGCTTCTGGGTGATGTACATCCGGATGAGCGCCCGCGTCGGAGCCCTCATCCCCGGCAGCAGCGGGCTCGCGATGGGGCTCGTCGTGGCGGCGGTGCTGCTGATCCCCGTGGGGGTGCCCGCGGCCGCGACGGTCGCCGCCGACCCGTCGCTGCTGCTGCTGGCCGCGGTGACGGCCGTGCTGTCGTCGGTCATCCCGTACAGCTTCGAGCTGGCGGCGCTGCGTCGCCTGCCGCAGCGGGTGTTCGGGGTGCTGCTGAGCCTGGAGCCCGCGTTCGCGACCCTCGCCGGATGGCTCCTTTTGGGGCAGGACGCGACGGTGCTGCGGCTGCTGGCCGTCGCGCTCGTGATCGCCGCGAGCGTGGGGACGACCCTCGGCGTGCGCCGGGACCGGAGGGGTGAGGAGCCGTCCGGCCCCTTCACCGCCCCGATCCCGCTGCCCGACTGACCCCGAGGTCACGCGCGGGCGGCGGCGGGCTCCGGCAGGGGGAACCGCCGGCGGAGCACCACGCGCTGCACGAGCGTCCACACGACCGTGACCGTGAGATAGAGCGCGGCCGCGAGCGGGACGAACGCCGCGAACACGGCTGTGAGGTAGTGCAGCGCCGACATCGCCCGCAGCACCCCGGGCGAGCTGAGCGGCGAGTCGTCGCCCTCGACGGGCGCGGGGCGGAACACGCGCCGGGTGACCTCGGCGACCGCGATCATCACCGCCAGCAGCACCCCGAACACCGCGAACGTCGCCGGGGTCGCGGTGCCGCCGAACAGCGCGGAGACCAGGCTCGTGCCCAACGGGGCGCCGAACAGGTCGTGGGCCAGCAGGTCGTTCGGGTGTCCGGCGATCTCGGGTCGCAGGAACAGCGTGTAGAGCAGCCCGACGACCGGGGCCTGGGCCAGCACGGGGAGCATCCCGGCGAACGGCGAGGTGTTCTCGGAGCGGTAGAGCTCCATCATCTCCTTCTGCAGCCGCTCGGGGTTCTTCTTGTGCCGACGCTGCAGTTCGCGCAGCCGGGGAGCGAGGCGCGCCCTGGTCTGCTCGGCCCTCGCCTGCGAGATGCCGACGGGGATGAGGAGGGCACGCACCAGGAGCGTGACGAGCACCACGGCGAGGGCCGCGGCGGACGGGCCGGCGAGGGGCTCGAGGGCGGTGGAGAGGCCGGTCAGGGCCGTGTAGGCCGCGTTCAGGAGCGCGGCGAGGGGAGGGAAGGCGAAGATGTCCACGGGAGTGTCCGTTCGTGAGGTCGGGAAGGGTCGGCGAAGGCCGCGCGCTCCCGTCGGAACGGGCTACGCGGCGATCGCGACTCCCGGCGCCCGCGGACGCGGATGCCCCGCGGCATCCGGGTCGCTCTGCGGCAGCAGAGTGCCGACGTCGATGGCGCGGAGGGGATGCGGGGCGTCGGCCTCCGGTCGCTGACGCACGCTCAGCACGACGGCGAGGGTCAGCGCGGTGACCGCGAGGAGGGCCACGGCGAGCCCGAGCGCGGTGGCATCGGGAAGAGCGACGAGCCCGAGCGCGGCCGCGACGATGCCGAGCATCTGCCCGATCCACTGCCGCATGTGCACACCCCGCTCTCTGCCACCGAGGCTAGCAGGGGGCGTCGTCCCGCCCGCGGCCGTCCGCCGCGGGCGTAACGTCGAAGCATGAGCGACCTGCGCACCCTGTTCGGCATCACGCACCCGATCGTCCTTGGTCCCTTCGGCGGGCTGTCGTCCGTCGCGCTCACCGCGGCCGTGAGCAACGCCGGGGGCCTGGGGTCGTTCGGCCTCTATGGCTACGACGGCGACCGTATCCGGGCGACCGGGTCCGAGCTGCGCGCCGCGACCGACCGGCCGTTCGCCCTGAACATCTGGTTGCCGACCGGCGACGAGGTCGAGCCCAACCCGCAGCACACGGTCTTCGCCCAGGCGCTCCAGCCGTTTTACGAGGCCGTGGGGGTCGCCGTGCCGACGCGGCCGGAGCGCTACGTCCCGCCGCTCGACGAGCAGCTCGACGCGATCTGGGAGGTCGCCCCGGCGGTGCTCAGCGTGGTGTTCGGCGTGCCGTCGCCCGAGGTCGTCGCGGAGGCTCACGACCGGGGCATCCGGATCGTCGGCACGGCCACGACGGTGGCGGAGGCCGTCGCGCTCGCCGAGGCCGGTGTGGATGCGGTGGTGGCGACCGGAGCGGAGGCCGCCGGACACCGGGTGTCGTTCCTGCGTCCCGCCGAGGAGTCCCTGGTGGGGACGTTCGCGCTCGTGCCGCAGGTAGTGGATGCGGTCGGGGTGCCGGTGATCGCGGCGGGCGGCATCGCGGACCGCCGTGGCGTCGTGGCCGCCCTCGCCCTCGGTGCCGCCGGCGTGCAGGTGGGGACGGCCTTCCTCGCCACGGACGAGTCCGCGGCGACCGCGGCGCA
>NZ_SSDO01000407.1:0-440 GCF_004794395.1 Microbacterium sp. K41
CGCGGCCTGCGGCGCGGCAGGTGCCTCGGTGGCGGCAGGCTGGGCAGCGCCGGAACCGACGCGGGCCAGGACGGCGCCGACCGCGATGGTCTCGTCCTCGGCCGCGACGATCTCCTGGAGCACGCCGGCGACGGGCGAGGGGATCTCCGTGTCGACCTTGTCCGTCGAGATCTCCAGAAGAGCCTCGTCGACCTCGACCGAGTCACCGACCTGCTTGAGCCAGCGGGTGACCGTTCCCTCGGTGACGCTCTCGCCGAGCTCGGGGAGCACGATGTCGGTGGCGTCACCGGACGGCGCAGCCTCGGCGGCGGGAGCGGGAGTCTCGGCCGCAGGAGCCTCGGCCGGAGCCGGCGCTTCAGCAGGAGTCTCGGTCGCGGCAGGGGCCTCGGCAGGGGCGAGTCGGATCGCGGTCATGGTCGCCTCGGTCCCCGTGGACACCA
>NZ_SSDO01000408.1:0-1265 GCF_004794395.1 Microbacterium sp. K41
CGCGCCGCCCGCGCGGTCGGTGTCGGCGAGCAGTGCATGCAGGCTGCCCGCCGCCGCCAGCAGCGCGACGCTGCGGCGGGTGAGGGCGTCGAGCCGGGCGGCGAGGATGCTCTGCAGCCCTCCGTTCTCGCCGTGCGCCCGCAGCTCCTCCAGGATCCGGCTGATGGCCGGAATCCCGTAGCCGCCCGACCGGAGTGCGGCGACCACGCGGGCCTCGGTGATCGCGCCCGAGCCGTAGCGGCGGGCGCTCCTGCCGTCGCGCATCGGGCGGATGAGCCCCTCGCGCTCCCAGTGGCGCAGCGCCGAGGTCCGCACGCCGAGAGCCTGGGCGAGCTCACCGACCGTCATCTCGTCGGCGTCGTCGAACACGTCGTCGGCGTCGGACACCGCGACCTCCAGACCGCGCAGCGCCTCCCGCACCCGGGTGCGCTCGTCGGCGAGGTCGGCGTGGAGGGCATCGATGCGCTCGGCGGCCCGTTCGACCGACGACCGGATGAGCATCGGCATGAGCGCGCGGGCCGCCACCGGACCGATGGCCGCGGCCAGCTCCCGGTAGGCCCGCGCCGCGGTCTCGTGCCGTGCACCGTAACGCCGGTAGCCGTTCGCCGCGCGGACCGCCGGGGGAATGATGCCGAGCCGCTCCAGGTCGCGGACCTGCTGCACCGAGTAGCCGACGCTCCGGCCGATCTCCGCCGTGCTCCTGACCCGCTCTGGAGGGTTGCTCACCCGTAACCCCCTGTTCTCCGCAGCCACGTCTCCATGAGCACTGCAACCGGACCATTGAAGCATGGACAGACAGCAGATCATCGAGGCCGTGCGATCGTTCGACGGCGCGCTCGCCATGACGCCGCAGCCGGGGAGCGAGTTCCCTGAGCTGTCGTGGGGCGACGCCTACTTCTTCTTCGCCCCCGACGGACGGATGCCCGAGCGCACGCAGCCCTTCGGCACCATCATCACGAAGGACTACCCGGACGACGCGTCGTCGGACCTCACCGCGACCGGACGGTTCCGCGTCAACATCCACGTCGGCCGGGAGCGCGCCGCGGCCCTGGTGCCGTCCGACCCCGAGCCGACAGCGTCCGACGTGTTCCGCCGCCATCCGCTGTACGGCGACGCGGGGTGGGTCTGCGTGATCGAACCGGGCGAGCGGACCGCCGACACCGTGCTCGACCTGCTCCGCGAAGCACACGACACCGCCCGCCGCCGGGCCGAGCGCCGAGGGCGGTGACCGTGGGCACCGCTCAGGGCATGACCGAGGGGCAGCG
>NZ_SSDO01000409.1:0-2299 GCF_004794395.1 Microbacterium sp. K41
ACCCTCGCCGGGCTCGGCCCGCGGCCCCTCGCGGCGGGCGATGTCGTGCCGATCGGCACGGCCCCGGTGACCTCGGTGGATCCGGTCGTCCTGCCGCGCGACCTTCCCGCCCCGGGCGACACCGTGGCGCTCGAGATCACGCTCGGCCCGCGCGACGACTGGTTCACCGCGGCCGGGGTCGCCGCGCTCACCGGTCAGGAGTGGACGGTGACGCCGCGCTCCGACCGCGTCGGCATCCGGCTGCACGGCGAGGTGCCGCTGGAGCGCGCCGTGGGCGGGGAGCTGCCCAGCGAGGGCGCGGTGACCGGCGCGATCCAGGTGCCGCCGGACGGTCAGCCCGTGCTGTTCCTCCCCGATCATCCGCTCACGGGCGGCTACCCCATCATCGGCGCACTCACCGATCGCAGCCTCGACCTCGCCGCGCAGCTCCCGCCGGGGGTGCACGTGCGCTTCATCGTGAAGGAGACCCCATGACCCGTGTGCTCATCGCCAACCGCGGCGAGATCGCGGTGCGCGTGATCCGCGCCTGCGCCGAGGCCGGATACACGTCGGTCGCCGTGTACGCCGATCAGGATGCGGATGCGCTGCACGTGCGGCTCGCCGACGAGGCCGTCGGCCTGGGCGGTGACACGGCGGCGAGCACCTACCTGTCGGTCGAGGCGCTGATCGACGCCGCGCGCCGCAGCGGGGCCGACGCGGTGCACCCCGGCTACGGCTTCCTCTCCGAGAGCGCGGCGTTCGCGCGGGCTGTCGAGGGCGCGGGCCTGGTGTGGATCGGCCCGTCGCCGGAGAGCATCGACGCCCTCGGCGACAAGATGACCGCGCGGCGCATCGCCCAGCGGGTCGGCGCACCCCTCGCGGCCGGCACCGACGAGCCGCTCTCCGGCCCGGAGGAGGCCGTGGCCTTCGCCGAGGAGCACGGGCTGCCGATCGCCATCAAGGCCGCGTTCGGCGGGGGCGGCCGCGGCCTCAAGGTCGTGCGGGAGCTGTCCGAGGTGGCGGCGGCGTTCGAGGCGGCGACGCGGGAGGCCGTGGCCGCGTTCGGTCGCGGCGAGTGCTTCGTGGAGCGGTTCCTGGAGCGCCCCCGGCACATCGAGGTGCAGGTGCTGGGAGACGGCCGCGGCGGCGTCGTCGTGGTGGGCGACCGCGACTGCTCGATGCAGCGGCGCAACCAGAAGCTGATCGAGGAGGCACCGGCACCCGCACTCGCTCCGGAGCAGCGGTCGGCGATCCACGAGGCGGCGCGGGCGATCTGCGCCGAGGTGCAGTACCGCGGGGCGGGCACCGTGGAGTTCCTGCTCGCGGCCGACGGCACGATCTCGTTCCTCGAGGTCAACACGCGCCTCCAGGTCGAGCATCCGGTGACGGAGGAGGTCACGGGTACCGACCTCGTGCGCGAGCAGTTCCGCATCGCGTTCGGCGAGGGGCCGTCGTTCACCGAGACCCCGCGGCCGTCGGGTCACGCGTTCGAGTTCCGCATCAACGCGGAAGACCCCGGTCGCGGGTTCCTTCCCAGCCCGGGGCGGGTCGAGGCGCTGCGCATCCCCGGCGGCCCCGGCGTGCGATGGGACAGCGGCATCGAGGCGGGCGACGTGGTGCAGCCCGCGTTCGACTCCCTGATCGCCAAGCTCATCGTGCACGCGGACACCCGGGAGGCCGCCCTCGTGCGAGCACGCCGGGCGCTGCGCGAGCTCGCCGTCGACGGCCCGGCGACCGTGATCCCGTTCGACCTCCGCGCGATCGACGACCCCGCGTTCGCGACCGACACCTTCGGGGTGCACACGCAGTGGATCGAGACGGTGCTGCTGCCCGCGCTCGACGCGCAGCCGCGACCGGCGGTCGCACCGGTGTCCGGGCTGCAGCGGTTCCCCGTGGAGGTCGATGGCCGCCGGGTCGTGCTCGGGCTGCCCGCGGAGCTGCTGGCGGGGATCGGCCGTCCGGTGCCGGAGGCGGCACCGGAGCCTGCGGCGGACGCGTCCGACCTCCGGACTCCCGCGCCGGGCACGCTCGTGCGGTGGCTGCTCGACGACGGCGCGGAGGTCGCGGCGGGCGACCCGGTGGCCGTGCTCGACGCGATGAAGATGGAGACGACGGTCACCGCGCACCGCCCCGGCACTCTCACCCGCCGCGCGGAGACCGGCGCGACCGTCGCGCCCGACGCCGTCCTCGCCACGATCGCCTGACCCCCGTCCTCCCGTCCCCCGCCCTCCCGTCCCCCGTCCTCCCGTCCCCGCCCGACCGGCGCGTGGGAGTGCGAAAACGCACCTCCGACGTGCGTGGGAGGTGCGTTTTCGATCCC
>NZ_SSDO01000041.1:0-563 GCF_004794395.1 Microbacterium sp. K41
CGATCGTCGCGGCGACCGCACCGTAGGCGGCCAGCAGGGCGGACACCAGGAGCACTCCGACCGCGAACCGGGCCCGCGCCGGCTCCACGGCGTCGGGGGCGCGGGCGATCGCGGTGAGCACGAACGAGGCCGCAGCGAACAGCACGCACGCGGGCAGCACGGCCGCGGCGAACGCGGTGCCGAGCAGGGAGCCGCCGCCGTCCGTCGTGACCGTGAAGCCGCCCACGCCGCACAGCAGCAGGGCGAAGTGGGCGATCGCGAGCCATACGGCCGCCTCCCGGTCGGGGGAGGAGCGTCGCCGCGCGACCCACAGGATCGTCGCGCCCGACCACAGCGCCAGCGCCAGCCAGACGATCCACAGGGCGGCCGTGAACGGAAGCGGCGTCCCGCGGTCCAGCTCCACGGCGCTCGACACCGCGAGGGCCGTGGACAGTGACGCGCCCGCCGCGAGCAGCGTTCGGGCGTGAAGCAGCACCGCCGCCCCCAGTACCCCGGCGACCGTGAGACCACCGGGCATCCACGCCACGCCCAGCAGGTCGAGCCACAGCCCGCGGTCGACCCCG
>NZ_SSDO01000410.1:0-2690 GCF_004794395.1 Microbacterium sp. K41
CCACCCGCGAGCCGCCGCGCGTGCGCTTCGGTGTGCGCAGCCGCGTGCGCTTCCGCGTGACCCTGGTGGTCGTGGCGCTCGGGGTGGCGGGGGTGCTGCTGCTCGGGCTGCTCGCCGGTCACACGTGGCTGCTGACGGGCGACATCGCCCTGTGGCTGCAGGGGCAGGCGGCCCCGCCGATCGCGTTCGCGCTGGACGAGCGGGCCCCGCGGGTCGTGGCCGCGGTGGTGGCGGGAGGCGCGCTCGCCCTCTCCGGCACGCTGATCCAGGGGGTGAGCCGCAACCCGCTCGCCGACCCCAGCATCCTCGGGGTCACCGGTGGCGGCGGGCTGGGGGCCGTGCTGGTGATCACGAGCGCGGCGTCGTCGACGGGCGGCATGATCGCGGGTGCCGTGACGGGCTCGCTGCTCGCGTTCGCCCTGGTCTACCTCCTGTCGTGGCGAGGAGGTCTGAGCGCGGACCGGTTCCTGCTCGTGGGTATCGGGGTGTCGTACTTCACGGTCTCGCTCACGACGTTCTTCCTGCTGCGGTCGAACCCGTGGGACACCCCGCGGATCTACACGTGGCTGTCCGGCACGACGTACGGTCGCGCGTGGGAGCAGATCCTCCCGCTGGTGATCGTGCTGGTCATCGCACTGCCGTTCGTGGTGTCGAGCCGCCGCGAGCTCGACGTCCTGTCGCTCGACGAGGACACGCCGCGGCTGGTGGGCATCCGGCTGGAGCCGGTGCGCCTGCTGCTGCTCGCGGTGGCGGCCGTGCTCGCCGCGCTGAGCGTCACGGCGATCGGGGTGATCGGCTTCGTGGGGCTCGTGGCGCCGCACGCCGCCCGGGCGCTGGTGGGGGCGCGGCATGCGCGGGTGATCCCGGTCGCCGTGCTGCTGGGCGGACTGCTGGTCGCGGTGGCCGACACGATCGGTCGCACGGTCATCGCGCCCGCGCAGCTGCCGGCCGGCCTGGTGGTCGCGCTGATCGGCGCCCCGTACTTCGTCTGGCTGCTCTGGCGCTCGCGCGACGCCTGACCCCGTCGGCCGTCGTGCCCTGTCCGTTCGTCCCGTGGCGGGATCGAAAACGCACCCTCGGGCCGGTTCGGGGGCGCGTTTCTGATCCCGCCTCCGCCCGCCCCCCGCGTTCGGTCGGTGGCGGGATCGAAAACGCACCTCCGGGGGTGTCCGGAGGTGCGTTTTCGATCCCCGAGCCGGGGTGGGTGGGTGGAGGAGGGGGGGAGGGGGGTTACTTCGCGAGGAAGTCCTTCAGGGCGCCGTTGACCTCGTCGGCGTGGGTCCAGAGCAGGCCGTGCGGCGCGCCCTCGACCTCGATGTACGTCGCCTCGGGGACGGCCTGGTGGAAGCGGCGGGCGGTCGCGTCGATCGGCAGGATGTTGTCCTTCGTGCCGTGCAGGATGAGCGTGGGCTTGCCGGCCGCGCGCACGGCCTCGACGTCGCCGCGGAAGTCCTCGATCCACGTCGGCACGACCGCGTAGGCGGCGACCGGGGCGCTGGTGACCGAGAGGTTCCAGTTGGCGTCGACGACCTGCTGGCTGATGCGGGAGCCGAGGTTCTCGTCGAGGTTGTAGAAGTTCTTGTAGAACTCGGTGAACCAGGCGTAGCGGTCGCCCTTGGCGGCGGCCTCGATCCCGTCGAACACGTCCTGCGGCACGCCCTCGGGGTTGTCGTCGCGCTGCACGAGGAACGGCTCGAGCGAGGCGAGGAAGGCGAGCTTGGCGACGCGCTCGTGCCCGTAGCGGCCGACGTAGCGGGCGAGCTCGCCGGTGCCCATCGAGAAGCCGACGAGCACGACGTCGCGCAGGTCGAGGGTCTCGAGCACGGTGTTGAGGTCGGCGGCGAAGGTGTCGTAGTCGTAACCGCTGCCCACCTTGGAGGACTGGCCGAAGCCGCGGCGGTCGTACGTGATCACGCGGTAGCCCTGGGCGAGCAGCTCACGCGTCTGGCGCTCCCAGCTGTGCCCGTTGAGCGGGTAGCCGTGGATCAGCACGACGGGCTGCCCGGATCCCTGGTCCTCGTAGTACAGCTCGATCGGGGTGCTGTTCTCGTTCCCGACGGTGATGTAGCCCATGATCCTGGTCCTTTCGGTTCCGGTGAGAACGATCGTTCTCGCTCGATGTGTCCAATCTAGAGAACGAGCGTTCTCATGTCAAGTAGACTTCTGCACATGACCGAAGACGACGCTCGCGAGCGCATCCTCTCCGCCGCGGAGGAGCTCTACTACCGCAAGGGATACGCGGCCGTCGGCATGGACGAGCTGCGCACGGCCGCCGGCGTGTCGCTGCGTCGCCTCTACTCGCTCTTCCCCGCCAAGACCGATATCGTCTCGGCGGTCCTCGCCCGCAGGCACACCGAGTGGGAGTCGGGTCTCTCCGCCGCTGTCGCCGCCGCGGGCGACGGGCCCCGCGCGCGGCTGCTCGCCGTCTACGGCTACCTGGAGGACTGGTTCTGCAGCGACGGCTTCCGCGGCTGCGCGTTCATCAACGCATTCGGCGAGCTCGGCGGGACGAACCCCGAGGTCGCCTCCATCGTCCGCGCGCACAAGGCCTCGTTCCAGGAGTACATGGCCGCGCTGGTCGCGGACACCGGTGCCCCGGCCACGCTGGCCGCCCAGCTCTCGATCCTCGCCGAGGGGGCGCAGAGCACCGCGGCGATCTCGGCCGACCCGCAGGCGGCGGTGCACGCGCG
>NZ_SSDO01000411.1:0-17539 GCF_004794395.1 Microbacterium sp. K41
GATCGACCGCGACGCCTACGTCGACATCGCCCGCGAAGGCGCCAGTGAGCCCGTCTGGTCGGTCACCGGCCTGTCGTCGATCCTCGAGGACGAGATCCAGCCCGAGTTCCAGGGCGTGGACTACAAGGTCGACGCCGACAAGGCGCGCGACCTGCTCGAGACCGCCGGGTACACCTGGAAGGACGACGCCCTGATCGACCCGGACGGCACGCCCGTGTCGTTCACGCTCTCCGTCCCGTCCGGCTGGAGCGACTGGAACACCGCACAGGAGCTCATCGCCGAAGACGTGAAGGACGGCATCGGCGCCGAGGTCAAGATCGACATGCCCGACTGGGGCGGCTGGGCCGACCCCCGCGACAACGGCACCTTCTCCGCGATCATCCACTGGCTGGAGGACAGCGGCACCGCCTACGGCCTGTACACCTCGACCATGGACCCGCGGTGGATCTCCCCCGAGGGCAAGGCCGGCTTCAACTTCGGCCGCTTCGACGACCCCGCCGCGACGACGGCGCTGAACACGTACGCGAACGCTTCGTCCGACGAGGAGCGCACCGCCGCGATCGACACGCTGCAGACGATCTTCTCGGAGCAGGTGCCGGCCATCCCGCTGGGCGCCCACCCGCTGCTGGGCGAGTTCAACACGCGCAACTACGTCGGCTGGCCGTCGGAGACCGACACGTACGCGTCGGCCGACCCCACGCAGCCGAACATCGTGCAGATCCTCACGAAGCTGAAGCCCGCCGAGTAGACCCGTCGTCTCGCTCCGACCGCTCAGGGACCGGTTCGCCCTCGGCGACCGGTTCCTGAGCGAGAAGCAGAGCGACGAGACGACGGACGCCTCCCACGAAGGACACCCCATGCCAGACCCCCTGCTCACCGTGCGCGACTTCTCGGTCGTGTACGACGTCGATACGCCCGTCTCGGCGGTGAAGGACGTGACCCTCGAACTCCAGCGCGGCGAGATCCTCGGGCTCGCCGGGGAGAGCGGCTGCGGCAAGACCACGCTCGCCTACGGCGTGCAGCGGCTGCTGCGTGCTCCCGCCGTCATCACCGGGGGCAGTGTGACCTTCCACGATGCCTCCGGAGCGGACATCGACATCAACGCGCTCGACGTGGACGCGATGCAGCGATTCCGCTGGGACAAGGTGTCGATGGTGTTCCAGGGCGCGATGAACGCCCTCAACCCGGTCGCCACGGTCGGCTCGCAACTGGAGGACGTGTTCGAGATCCACCGTCCCGACATGAACCGCCGCCAGCGCAGGGCCGAGGCGGAGGAGCTGCTCGAGATCGTGAAGGTCGGCCGCCAGCGCCACCGGTCCTTCCCGCACGAGCTGTCGGGCGGCATGCGCCAGCGCGTGATGATCGCGATGGCGCTCGCCCTGCGTCCGCAGCTGATGGTGATGGACGAGCCCACCACGGCGCTCGACGTGCTGGTGCAGCGCGAGATCCTGAAGCAGATCTCGCAGCTGCGGCGCGAGTTCGGGTTCTCGGTCGTCTTCATCACCCACGACCTGCCGCTGCTGCTCGAGATCAGCGACCGCATCGCGATCATGCGCGAGGGCGAGATCGTCGAGCTCGACACGGCCGAGCGCATCTGGAACGCGCCGCAGCACGAGTACACGCGGCGGCTGCTGTCGTCGTTCCCCCGGCTGACCGGCGAGAGAGGGGTGCTGGTGCGATGACCACGCTCGAGTTCCGACACGTCACCAAGAGCTATACCGTGCGCGGCGCCGGCCAGATCAAGGCCCTCGACGACGTGAGCTTCACCCTCGAGTCCGGCCGCACGATCGGACTCGTCGGGCAGTCCGGCAGCGGCAAGTCCACGATCGCGAAGATCCTCACCCAGCTCGAGACCCCCACCAGCGGGGAGGTGCTGCTCGACGGCACCCCGATCCCGCGGCGCGGCAGGGGGCTGCGGAGCTACCGCCAGCAGCTGCGCATGGTGTTCCAGGATCCGTTCGCCTCGCTCAACCCCTCCCACTCCATCCGCTACCACCTGGAGCGCCCCATCCGCCTCGACGACGTCGTGCCGAAGAAGGACACCGATGCCGAGGTGCGGCGCCTGCTCGCGCGCGTGCGGCTCGACGCCGACGCCGTGATCGACCGCCGCCCGCACGAACTGTCGGGCGGCCAGCGGCAGCGTGTGGCCATCGCCCGCGCCCTCGCCTCCCGCCCGTCGCTGCTCGTGGCGGACGAGCCCGTGTCGATGCTCGACGTGTCGATCCGTCTCGGCGTGCTGAGCCTGCTCGCCGAGCTGCAGCGTGACGAGGGACTCGGCGTGCTCTACATCACGCACGACCTGGCCACCGCCCGCCACTTCAGCGACGAGATCATGGTGCTCAACCAGGGCCGCGTGGTCGAGTACGGCACCGCCGACGACGTCATCCTGAACCCGCAGAACCCCTACACCCGCGAGCTGCGCGCCGCCTCTCCCGACCCGGAGAAGCACTTCGCCGCCACCACGAACGGAGGTGCGCGGTGAGTACCGCCTTCCCCCAGCTGGACGACAACGACCTCGTCGCGCGCGACGCCCTCGAGGTCGGCACCACCGCGACGGCGGTCGACCGTGGCCGGCGTCGCGTGCCGTGGCGCTTCTTCGCCGGGCGCGCGGGCTTCTACCTCTTCACCCTGTGGGCGGCGATCACGATCAACTTCTTCCTGCCCCGGCTCATGAAGGGCGACGCGGTGAGCTCGTACCTCGCGCGCAACCCCAACGTGAGCCCGGAGGCCGCCGATGCCCTGCGCATCCTGCTCGGCATCGACTCCGACAAATCGGTGTGGCAGCAGTACGTCGAGTACTGGGGCATGCTGCTGCGCGGCGACCTGGGCATCTCCACGCTGCACGGTCTGCGTCCGGTCGCTGAGGTGCTCGCCTCCGCCCTCCCGTGGACGCTCGGGCTGGTCGGCATCGCGACGATCATCTCGTTCGCGATCGGCACGGTCGCCGGGGCCATCGTGGGGTGGAAGCGGGGCAGCAAGCTCGACGCGATCATCCCGGTGACCACCTTCTTCAACACGATCCCGTATTTCTGGCTCGGGCTCATCGCGATCGCCGTCTTCTCGTCGACGCTCAAGTGGTTCCCGTCGTCGCACGCCTACGACAAGGGGCAGTCGCCGGAGTGGAGCCTGGACTTCATCGGGCAGGTGATCATGCACGGCACCCTGCCCGCGCTCACCATCGTGGTGGCCTCGCTGGGCGGCTGGGTGCTCGGCATGCGCAACATGATGCTGACCGTGCTCGACGACGACTACATCACGGTCGCGCAGGCGAAGGGCATGCCGAACCGGCGCGTGCTGTGGGCCTACGCCGCCCGCAACGCCGTGCTCCCGCAGATCCAGAGCTTCGCGCTGTCGATCGGCTTCATCGTGGGCGGCACCATCGTCATGGAGATGGTGTTCAGCTATCCCGGTGTCGGCAAGCTGCTGCTCGACGCCACCAACGCCAAGGACTTCGCGCTCATGCAGGGCGTGTTCCTGGTGATCACGCTGTCGGTGCTCGTGGCCAACATCCTCGCCGACGTGGTCTACGCCTACCTCGACCCGCGCACCCGCCAGACGGAGGCCTGACATGACCGTTCCCACCACCGCCGCAGGCACCGCCCCCGACGGCTCGCCGGTCGCCTCGGGCATGCCGGAGACCGCGACCCTGCGCACCGCGCCGTCGGGCGACCCGCACCGCGCGACGTTCCGGTCGCAGCTCGGCCAGGCGTTCGCGATGTTCCGCAACCCGAAGTCCCTGGCCGGGCTCATCATCCTCGGGATCTTCGTGCTCGTCGCGATCCTGGCCCCGTGGATCGCCCCGTACGGACCCACCCAGAAGGACCGCACCGCGCTCCGCCAGCCGCCGTCGTGGGAGCACTGGCTCGGGACGACGCATATGGGGGAGGACGTGCTGAGCCAGATCATCTACGGCACGCGCGGGGTGATCGTCGTCGGCTTCCTCGCCGCGTTCATCGCCACCATCATCGCCATCACGGTCGGCGTGATCGCCGGGTACGTGCGCGGCTGGAAGAGCGAGTCGCTGTCGGCGCTGACCAACGTCTTCCTCGTGATCCCCGGCATCCCGCTGATCATCATCATCGCGTCGCAGTTCGACAACCCGCCGCTGATCGTGATCGCCGCCGTGCTCGGGCTCACCGGGTGGGCGTGGGGTGCGCGCGTGCTCCGGGCGCAGACCATGTCGCTGCGCAACCGCGACTTCATCCAGGCCGCCCGCGCCAACGGCGAACCGCTGCGCCGCATCATCACGGTCGAGATGCTGCCGAACCTGATGGCGCTCATCGCGTCGAGCTTCGTCGGCACCGTGACCGCCGCGATCCTCGGCCTCACGACGCTCGCGTTCATCGGGGTGATCCCGGTGAGCAACCTCAACTGGGGCACGATCCTGTTCTGGGCGCAGCAGAACGGCGCCTTCCCCCGGTTGTGGTGGTGGTACGTGCCCGCGGGGCTCTGCATCGCCATCATCGGCGTGGCCCTGTCGCTGATCAACTTCGGGATCGACGAGTATGTGAACCCGCGGCTGCGTTCCGCCGGAGAGCGCGCACGGGCCATGAAGAAGAAGGGGCTCGACGTGAACGCGCCGGTCACGGCCGTGCGCTCCGTCCCCCTGCCGGCGACCGACACCACCGATACGACGACACAGAACACGAAGTGATGACCTCTCTGCTCCCGACGACCACCCTTCCGTACCAGAACCCCTCCCTGCCGATCCCCGAGCGGGTCGCCGACCTCCTCTCCCGCATGAGCGTGGAGGAGAAGGTCGGGCAGATGCTGCAGCTCGACGCCCGTGACGACCTCGACGACCACGTGCTGCGGCGTCACGTCGGCTCGATCCTGCACACGTCTCCCGAGCGCATCGTGCGGGCGAACGAGCTCACGGCGCAGACCCGCCTGCGCATCCCCCTGCTCGTGGGCGAGGACTGCATCCACGGCCACTCGTTCTGGCCGGGTGCGACGATCTACCCCACCCAGCTGGGCATGGCAGCGACGTGGGACGCCGGGCTGCTGGAGCGTGTCGCGCGGGCGACCGCCGAGGAGGTCGCGGTCACCGGCATCCACTGGACCTTCTCGCCGGTGCTGTGCATCGCGCGCGACCTGCGGTGGGGCCGGATCAACGAGACGTTCGGCGAGGACCCGTTCCTGATCGGCGAGCTCGCGAGCGCCATGGTGCGCGGCTACCAGGGCGACGGGCTCGACGACCCGACCGCGATCCTCGCGACCGCCAAGCACTTCGCGGGGTACTCCGAGACGCAGGGCGGACGGGACGCGAGCGAGGCCGACATCTCCCGCCGCAAGCTGCGCTCCTGGTTCCTCCCGCCGTTCGAGCGCGTGGCCCGCGAGGGCTGCCGCACGTTCATGCTCGGCTACCAGACCACCGACGGCGTGCCGATCACCCTGAACGACTGGCTGCTCAGCGACGTGCTGCGCGACGAGTGGGGGTACACCGGCACCCTCATCACCGACTGGGACAACGTCGGGCGCATGGTGTGGGAGCAGCGCATCCAGCCCGACCTGACCCAGGCGGCCGCGGCCGCGGTGCGCGCGGGCAACGACATGGTCATGACCACGCCCGGGTTCTTCGAGGGCGCGCTCGACGCGGTGGCTCAGGGGCTGCTGCCCGACGACGCGTTCGACGACGCGGTCGCCCGCATCCTCACGCTCAAGTTCGAGCTCGGGCTGTTCGAGGATCCGCGACTGCCACGCGCAGACCTGTCGTCCGTGGTGGGCAGCGCCGCGCACGCCGAGCTGAACCTGGAGACGGCGCGACGCTCCCTCGTGCTGCTGGAGAACGACGGCGTGCTGCCGCTCGACCCCGCCGCCCCGCTGCGCATCGCCGTGACGGGACCCCTGGCCGACGACGCGCAGACGCAGCTGGGCGACTGGGCGGGAGGTTCGGGTCAGGCGGGGTGGCTCGACGGGCAGCCGCGCGACATGATCACGACCGTGCTCGACGGGCTGCGCGCGGTGGACGGCTGGCGGGTGACGCACACGCGCGGCGCCGACATCCTCACCCTCGAGGACGACCCGCGGGGCACGCACTTCCCCGACAAGCAGCCGCGGCCGCCGGTGGTGCGGCCGTGCGCGCCCGACGCGGCCATGATCGCGGAGGCCGTGGCCGACGCCGAGGCCGCCGACGTCGTGGTCGCGGTGGTCGGCGACCGGATCGAGCTCGTGGGTGAGGGCCGCTCGACGGCCACGCTCGAGCTCATCGGCGGCCAGAACGCGCTGCTGGACGCGCTGATCGACACCGGCACGCCGGTCGTGATCGTGCTGCTCGCGTCGAAGCCGCTCGTGCTCCCGGCGTCGGCGCAGCGCGCGGCGGCCGTGATCTGGGCGGCCAACCCCGGGATGCAGGGTGGTCGCGCGCTGGCCGAGGTCATGGCGGGCCTGGTCGAGCCGTCCGGCCGGCTGCCGATCTCGTTCGCACGCCACGTGGGACAGCAGCCGACCTACTACAACCAGATCCGCGGACAGCACGGCGACCGGTACGCCGACCTCACGCAGTCGCCCGCCTGGGCGTTCGGCGAGGGGCGCTCGTACACCACGGTCGAGTACTCCGACCTGGAGCTGGAGGCGGAGGCTCTCACCCCGGACGACACGGTCGTCGGTCACGTGACCGTGACGAACACGGGAGCCCGGCCCGCGCGCGAGACCGTGCAGGTGTATGTGCGCGACGAGGTCACGAGCGTGAGCTGGACCGACCGGGAGCTCAAGGCGTACCGCCAGGTCGACGTGGCGCCGGGGGAGTCGGTGCGGGTGCGGGTGGAGGTGCCGGCCGCCGAGTGCACGATCGTCGATGCGGCGGGGCTGCGCCGGGTGGAGCCCGGCGCGTTCACGCTGCTGGTCGGCCCGAGCTCGCGCGAGGAGGTGCTGCTGGCGGCGGGGTTCCGCATCGGCTGAGGCGGACGCGCCGAGGGCGGCCGGACGGAATCGCTCGATTTGAGCTCAAGCGCGCTTGAGGTCTTACGGTTAATGGGTGACCCGGAAGTTCCCCGCATGACCATCGACCCCCGCCCCCACCCCGCCGCCCCCGTCCCGTCCGCCGTCGGCGAGGGACTCAAGGCCGCGTTCCGCGCGCACCCCGCCGGTGTCGCGATCATCACGGCTCAGGGCCCCGACGGTCCGGTGGGCCTCACCGCCTCCAGCGTGTCGTCCGTGGCGGTCGATCCCGCCGCGATCATGTTCTCCGTCACGCGGGCGACCGGGAGCGCCGGGGCGATCCTGTCCGCGCCGAGCTTCGTGGTGCACCTGATCGACGACGAGCACTCCGACCTCGCGCAGAGCTTCGCCGTGAGCGGTGCCGAGCGGTTCACGTCGCAGCAGGGCTGGACGACGCTGCCGACCGGCGAGCCGCACCTCCCGGAGGCGAGGGTCGCGCTGCGCTGCCGCCCGCTGCACACCGTGCCCGTCGGCTCCTCGACGGTCGTGATCGCGGAGGTCCTGGAGGTGCTGCCGGGGCGACCCGCCCGCCCGCTGGTGTACGTGGACCGCCGGTTCCACGCCCTGCCGCACGTCCCCGCCGTCTGACCCCGACCGCCCGGCGGCGGTCCGGCCCGCCGTCAGGCGAGCGAGAGGAACAGCTTCTCGAGCTCAGGCAGGGAGACGCCGTCCTCCTCTTCCGGGCCGTCGAGGCAGTCCCTCATCGCGGTGGCGATGATCTGGAAGCCCGCCTTGTCGAGCGCGGAGGTGACGGCGGAGAGCTGCGTGACGACCGCTCGGCAGTCGCTGCCGGCCTCGACGGCCGCGATCACGGCGCCGAGCTGACCCTGTGCGCGCTTGAGGCGGTTGGCGATCTTGCGTTGCGTCTCGGCATCGGTGGTAGACATGGCGGCTCCCTGATCGTCGGCTGAGAACTCCACTATACCCCCAGGGGTATAGTGATGGATACCCACCGGGGTATCGAGAGGAGTCACCCATGTGCCGAGCCGTCCGTTGCCGAACCTGCGGAAAGACCACCTGGGCGGGATGTGGTCAGCACGTCGACGCCGTCCGCCAGACCGTACCGAGGTCGGACTGGTGCGGCGGACACGCCGACGAGCAGCCCGCCGGCGGCTTCCTGTCGCGGTTGTTCGGCCGATGAGCGCCGCGCCCCTCACGGTCGTGATCGTCGGCGGGGTCGCGGGCGGGATGTCCGCCGCCACCCGACTGCGCCGACTGGACGAGTCCGCGCACATCGTCGTCTTCGAGCGCGGGCCGGAGGTGTCATACGCCAACTGCGGCCTCCCGTACTACGTGGGCGGGGTGATCCAGGACCGCGAGGCGCTGCTGCTGCAGACCCCCGAGTCGCTGCACCGCCGCTTCCGGCTCGACGTGCGCGTGCGCCACGAGGTCGTGCACATCGACACCGACCGCCGCGTCGTCGAGGTCGAAGGGCCCGACGGGCAGCGGATGCGCCAGCCGTACGATCGCCTCGTGCTCGCCACCGGAGCCCGCCCGCGCCGCGACGAGCCCGACGCGGGACCGCCCGTGCGCAGCCTGCGCACGGTCGACGATGCCGACGCGATCCACGCCGCGGCACGATCCGGGCTGCCCGTGGTCGTGGTCGGCGGCGGTTACACGGGGCTGGAGGCCGTCGAGAACCTCGTCGCCCGTGGCGCCGCGGTCACGCTCGTGCAGCGCGGGCCCCAGCTGCTCTCCCCGCTCGACCCCGAGATGGTCGCACCGCTCGCCGAGGAGCTGCGGGGGCGCGGGGTGGACGTACGGCTCGGCGTCGAGATCACCGCGTCCGCGCCGGGTGCCGTGACCCTGAGCGACGGGACCGTCGTGGCCGCCGAGTTCGTGGTGGACGCGTCGGGAGTGGTGCCCGAGGTCGGGCTCGCGCGGGACGCGGGCATCCGGATCGGCGAGACCGGCGGGATCGCGGTGGACGACGCCTGCCGCACCAGCGCCCCCGACGTGTTCGCGGTGGGCGACGGTGTCGAGAAGAGCGACTTGGTGGGCGGCGGCCCCGCACTCATCACGATGGCGGGACTCGCGAATCGGCACGGCCGGATGGTGGCCGACCTCATCGCGGGCCGGGTCGAGGCTGCGTCACCGGCCGTCGGCACCGGCATCGTGGGCGTGTTCGGGCTCGCGCTCGCCAAGACCGGCTGGAGCGAACGGCAGCTCCGCGCCGCCGGCCGGGAGTTCTACGCCGTGCACGTGCACCCGGGCTCGCACGCGGGCTACTACCCCGGTGCGGAGACGCTGTCGATGAAGCTGCTGGCCGACCCGGCGAGCGACCGCATCCTCGGAGCGCAGGTGGTGGGTCGCGACGGGGTCGACAAGCGCATCGACGTGATCGCCACCGCGATGCAGGCGGGCGTCACGGCCGCGGGTCTCGCCCGGCTCGAGCTCGCCTATGCGCCGCAGTTCGGCTCGGCGAAGGACCCGGTCAACATGCTCGGCTACGTGGCCGAGAACACGCGCACCGGCACCACCCCCACCGTGCAGTGGCACGGGCTCGACGACGCCGTGCGCGCCGGGGCCGTGCTCATCGATGTGCGCTCCCCCGCGGAGCACGCGGCCGGCGCGATCCCCGGCGCGCTCAACGTCCCGCTGGACGAGCTGCGCGACCGCCTCGACGAGCTGCCGGCGGGGCCGCTGGTCGTCCACTGCCAGGTGGGGCTCCGCGGTCACATCGCGACGCGGCTGCTGCGGCAGCACGGACGCGACGTGCGCAACCTCGACGGCGGCTACCGCACCTGGCGTGACGGCACGGTGCGGTAGCGCGCCGGAGTCGCGGGGCCTCAGTCGCTGGCGAGCTTCGCGGCGAACTCCCGTTCCACGTCGACGTAGTGGTCGTCGGCCACGTCGTAGACCACCTGGTGGATCTCACCGCCCGTGAAGGCGAAGCGGTTGGGGTAGGCGGTGGTCACGGTGTCGCCCGAGTCGTAGCCGACGCTCAGTCCCTCGCCCGTGAGGGCGTAGCGGCCGAGCTGGGTGCGGATCGGGATCGACTCGACGGCCTCGTCGTCGACGTAGAGCGTGAGCGTGCCGAGCGCTTCGCCGTGGTCGCCGGTGCCCTCCTTCTCGAAGCCGACGCCGACGATGTGCCGGCCCTCGGTCGGCGCGGGGGTGCTGACCCGCTGCTCGGGCGGGATGCCGAGGAAGTTGTACACGAACGACAGCGTGCCGTCCTGCACGTACAGGCTGTAACCGCCGAATCGGGAGCCCTGGGCGACGATCACGCCCTCGGTCGCCGCGGTGAAGTCCACCTCGGCGAGGATCTTGAACGACACCTGCTGCGTGCGCGCGGCGAGCTGCTCCTGCACCTCGGTCGTCTCCGGGTAGTAGGTGAAGCGGCCGTCGGCGGGCACCGGCAGGTGGTACTCGTATTTGATGAAGTCGGCGACGCCCAGGTCGTTCAGGGCAGCACGTCGTACTTCTTCGCCTCTTCGAGCCAGAGCGCCGTGAGCTCCGCCAGCTTCTCGGGGTACTGGTCGGCGAGGTCGACGGCCTCCGCCCGGTCCTCGTCGACGTGGAACAGCTGCCAGCGGTCCTCGTCGAAGTGCCCCAGGCCGATCGGGACGGGGCCGTGCTCGGCGACGGCCTTCCACCCCTTGCTCCAGATGCCGCGGGTGCCGAGCATCTCGTAGTACTGCGTCTGCTTGGTGGTGGGGGCGTCGGCGGCGTCGAAGGAGTAGTTCATCGGCACGCCGGGCATCGGCGTCTGCTCCACGCCGTCCACGACGGTCGGCGCCTCGACGCCGCACGCCTCCAGGATCGTCGGCACGATGTCGGTGCAGTGGTGGTACTGGCTGCGCACCTCGCCGCGCGCCGTGATCCCCGCGGGCCAGTGGATGATCAGCGGGTCCGCCGAGCCGCCCGCGTAGGAGTAGCGCTTGAACATGCGGAACGGCGTGGAGAACGCCATCGCCCAGCCCGTCGGGTAGTGGTTGTAGGCGTCGGGCCCGCCGAGCTTGTCGATCATCGTCAGGTTGCGCGCGACGTCTTCGGGGTAGCCGTTGAAGAACAGGTTCTCGTTGATCGAGCCGTTCGGGCTGCCCTCGCCCGAGGCGCCGTTGTCCGCCGCGTAGATGATGAGCGTGTTGTCGAGCTGTCCCGACTTCTCCAGGTGCTCGATGATGCGGCCGACCTGCGCGTCGGTGTACTCGCTGAACCCCGCGTACACCTCCGCGGTCCGCGAGAACAGCGCCTTCTCCTCGTCGGTGAGCTCCGCCCACGGGCGCACGCTGTCGACCTCGGCGAACGTGCCGGGCGTCATCGGGTTCATGTCGGTCAGCTGCGTGCCCTCCGGCAGGATGCCGCGCTCGATCATGCGCGGCAGCACCCACTCGCGGTACGCCTCGTAGCCGTCGTCGAACATCCCCCTGTACTTGTCGATGTACTCCTGCGGGGCGTGGTGCGGGGCGTGGTTCGCGCCGGGGCAGAACCACAGGTACCAGGGCTTGTCCGGGGTGGACTGCTTCGCGTCGCGCAGCATCCGGATCGCCTGGTCCGCGAGATCCTTGGACAGGTGATACCCGTCCTCGGGCTGGTAGGGCTGGTCGATGTAGTGGTTGTCGACGGCCAGATCGGGGTACCACTGGTTGGTCTCACCGCCGATGAAGCCGTAGAACCGGTCGAAGCCGTGCCCGAGGGGCCATTCGCTGCGATCGGAGCCGCTGGAGATCGCGTTGATCGGCACGTTGTGGTTCTTGCCGACCCAGTACGTCGACCAGCCGTTGTCGCGGAGGATGCGTGCCAGCGGTGCGTTCGACTTCGGGATGTGCCCGTTGTAGCCGGGGAACCCGGTGGCGGACTCGGAGATCGTGGCGTAGCCGTTCTGGTGGTGCGTGCGTCCGGTGAGGAACGTCGACCGGGTGGGTGAGCACAGGGCGGTCGTGTGCCACTGCGAGTAGGTGAGGCCGTTGTCGGCGAGGCGCTGGAGCGTGGGCATGTGGATGCGCCCGCCGTACGGCTCCCACGCCGCGAGGCCCGTGTCGTCGAACAGGATGACCAGGACGTTGGGTGCACCCTCCGGAGCCTTGGTCGGCTCGTACGCCCCCCAATCCGGTGTCGAATCCCGCACGTCGAGCGCGATCTTCCCCTGGAACTCCCGAGCCATGATGTCTCCCTCCGGTCGAAACACGTGTCTGCTCGGCACGGTATCGAGGGCGCAAAGGGGGGGACAGGTGGCTCTCGCAGGATCACCAGGGTGATTCCCGCGGGGGCCGTCTCGGCCGCAGCGGGTCAGACCAGGCGGGCGGTCGTGCCGCGCACGTTGAGCTCGTACGGCAGCGCGGCCGGGGGCCGTACGGCCTCGGGATCGGTGAGCTTCGCCAGGACGGCATCCGCCGCGCGCTCGCCCTGCCCGAGGGGGAACTGGTCGACCGTGGTGAGACGGAAGAACTCGCCGAGCTCGTGGCCGTCGATGCCCACGATCGACAGGTCCTCAGGCACCCGGAATCCGAGGTCGCGGGCGGCGAGGAGCGCCCCGATCGCCATCTCGTCCGAGGCGGCGAACACCGCGGTCGGGCGCGGGCCCGGGCGGCCCAGCAGCTGCTTCGCGGCCCGGTAGCCGCCCTCGACCGTGAAGTCGGCGGGCTCGAGGAACGCCGGCTGCAGCGGGATCCCGGCCGTCGCGAGGGCCCGCTCGAACCCGAGTCGGCGGTTGGTGGGGATGTGGAAGTCGAGGTCGAACTCGGGGTTCGCGCCGATGTGCGCGATCTGGGTGTGGCCGAGTCCGATGAGGTGCTCCGTGGCGAGCTGCGCGACCGCGACGTCGTCGACCGTGAGCGTGTCGAGCTTCGGGTTCGGGCCGCCGATCGCGATCACCGGCAGTCCGAGGTCGAGCAGCTGCTGCGTCTCGTCCTCGTCGAGCTCGATCGACACGGCGATCACCGCGTCCACGCGCTGCCGCCGCAGGAACGTGTCGAACACGTCGCGGCGCACGTCCTCGTCGGCGGTGATGTTGTAGAGCGTGATGTCGTAGCCGGCGCGCATGAGCGCGGCGGACACCCCCGACAGCACCGTGCTGAAGAACCACCGGTCGAGGAACGGCACCACCACGCCGATGTTGCGCGTGCGACCCGAGGCGAGGCTCGAGGCCCGCGACGACACCACGTAGCCGAGCGACTGCGCGGCCGCGCGCACGCGCTCGCGCGCCGACTCCGAGACCTGCCCTCGTCCGCTCAGCGCGCGGGAGACGGTCGCGGTGGAGACGCCGGCGAGCCGGGCGACCTCGTCGATGCTCGCCATGGGTCCTCCTGGGGTTCCTGTTCCGTCGCGGTCGCGCGCTGCGGGCAGCGTCTGCGACCGCGACGGGAACGGCGGGTCAGGCCGCGGTGGTGTACCAGACGGCGGTGTCGACCGGCAGGTCGGGGCCGTCGAAGGGCTGGCTGCGCAGCACGATCAGGGCGCCGTCCGGCAGGGGGAGCGGGGCGGTGCCGAGGTTGGCGAGCACGTGCACCTCGCCGCGGCGGAACGCGACCGCGTCGGGCCCCGCCTCCTCCCACACGAGGGAGCCGGTGCCGAAGCCGTGTTCGCGGCGCCCGGCGAGCAGGCGCTTGTACAGGGCGAGGGTCGACGCGGGGTCGACCTCCTCCACGTCGCGCGCATGGGCCGCCCAGTCCGCGGGCTGCGGGAGCCACGACAGCCCGGTGTCGTTGAAGCCGAACGCGGGGGCCTCGGCCTCCCAGGGCAGCGGCACGCGGCAGCCGTCGCGGCCGTAGCGCTCGCCGTTGGTGCGGAACCACGTGGGATCCTGCCGGAACTCGTCCGGGATCTCCATGGCCTCGGGCAGCCCGAGCTCCTCGCCCTGGTACAGGTACGCCGAGCCGGGGAGGGCCAGCATCAGGGTCGTGGCGGCGCGGGCGCGCGCCAGGCCGATCGCGGTGTCGGGCTTGTCGGGCGTGTTCGGCCCGATGCCCTCGCCCTGCGGGTTCTCGGACGTGAGGGCCAGGCGCGAGGCGTGGCGCACGACGTCGTGGTTCGACAGCACCCAGGTGCTGGGCGCGCCGACCGCGCCGAACTCGTCGAGCGACTCGCGGATCACATCGCCCAGGGCCTTCGCGTCCCACTCGGTCATGAGGTACGGGAAGTTGAAGGTCTGGTGCATCTCGTCGGGCCGCACCCACAGCGCGGTCTCCTTGAGCGTCGGCATCCAGGCCTCGCCGCACAGCGCGCGGTCGCCGTCGTACTCGGCCAGCACGCGGTGCCAGTCGCGGTAGATCTCGTGCACGCCGTCCTGGCCCCAGTACGGCACGTTCGACTCGCCACCGCCCATGGAGTCGGCGTCGGTGGGGGGCGTGTAGTCGGGCAGCCCCTCGGTCTTGATCATGCCGTGGGCCACGTCGACCCGGAAGCCGTCGACCCCACGGTCGAGCCAGAAGCGCAGGATGGAGCGGAACTCCTCCTGCACCTCCTCGTTGTTCCAGTCGAAGTCGGGCTGCGTGGCGTCGAAGATGTGCAGGTACCACTGGCCGGGCGTGCCGTCGGCCTCGGTCACGCGCTGCCACATGCCGCCGCCGAACACCGACTCCCAGTTGTTGGGCGGCAGCTCGCCGTTCTCGCCCCTGCCGTCGCGGAAGATGTAGCGCGCGCGCTCCGGGCTGCCCGGTCCCGCGGCGAGGGCCGCCTGGAACCACGGGTGCTGGTCGGACGAGTGGTTGGGCACCAGGTCGACGATCACGCGGATGCCGCGGTCGTGTGCGGCGGCGAGCATGTCGTCGAAGTCGGAGAGGGTGCCGAACAGCGGGTCGACGTCGCGGTAGTCGGCGACGTCGTAGCCGGCGTCGCGCTGCGGGCTCGTCATGAACGGGCTGAGCCAGATCGCATCGACGCCGAGCTCCTGCAGGGAGTCGAGGCGGCGCGTGATCCCCGGCAGGTCGCCGATGCCGTCGCCCGACGCGTCCGCGAAGGAGCGGGGGTAGATCTGGTAGATGACGGCGCTGCGCCACCACTCGGTACCGGGGGCTGCGAACTGTTCGAGCTGTGCCATGCGAACAGGCTACTGCAAACGCTTACACTCTCACCACCACGCGGATCGAATCGGTTCGGAGCAGTCCGCGTACCCGGTCGGTGGCGTGCTGTTTCCATCGCCCGGCGGCTCCCGTCGCCGACAGCGGCCGGGCGATGGGGGCACGGTCACGGCGTGGGCATGCCGCCGTTCACGTTCAGCGTCTCGCCGATCACGTAGCTCGACTCCGGCGACGCGAGGAACACATATGCCGGCGCGAGCTCGGCCGGCTGCCCCATGCGGCCGAGGGGCGTGTCCTCGCCGAACTTCTCGATCTTCTCCTGGGGCTGTCCGTCGCTGGGCTGCAGCGGCGTCCAGATCGGGCCCGGCGCCACCGCGTTCACGCGAATGCCCTTCGGCGCGAGCTGCTGAGCGAGACCCTTCGTGAACGCGTTGATCGTGGACTTCGTGGAGGCGTAGTCGACCAGGATGTCCGACGGCGAGTACGCCTGGATGGACGTGGTGTTGATGATGGTCGACCCGGCGGGCAGGTGCGGGAGCGCGGCCTTCGTGATCCAGAACATGGCGTACACGTTGGTCTTGAACGTGTCGTCGAACTGCTCGTCGGTCAGGTCGGTCAGCGACTCGCGGTACACCTGCTTGCCGCCGTTGTTGACGAGGATGTCGAGCCCGCCCAGGGCGGCCACGGCTTCGGCCACGAGCGTGCGGCAGTACTCCGGGTCGCGCAGGTCGCCGGGGATCGTGGCGACCGTCGCTCCGGCATCGCGGAGGAGTCCGGCGATGCGGCTCGCGTCCTCCTCCTCCTCGGGCAGGTAGGAGATCGCCACGTCGGCGCCCTCCCTGGCGAACGCGATCGCGGTGGCGGCGCCGATGCCGGAGTCGCCCCCGGTGATCAGGGCCTTGCGTCCGGTGAGACGCCCCGTGCCGCGGTAGGTGTCCTCGCCGAGGTCGGCCTTCGGGGTCAGGTCGGCGTCGAGGCCCGGCTCCGGCATGTGCTGCTTCTGCGGCTGGATGTCGGCGTAGAGCTCGGCGGGGTTCGTGAAGGTGTACTGGTCGCGGGACATGGTCGTCCTTTCCGGGGGATCGTGGACTGGCTCCCATCGTCGGATCGTTGCCGAGAGGCCGCAAACGCCTTGCACGCCCGGGTCGGCTTTGCTACACGCGCGGGCCCTCGCCATATCGCACGGGAGATGTGGACGAAAGGCTCTTCAGCGGCGTGTCGCGATCTGGCACATTCGGTAACGTGCCCCCCGCTCCGTCCCGTCCCCCGCGCCGACCGGGCACCGCTCGTGTCGTGTCGCCCCTGGTCGCCGTGCGCCGTTCCGCCCCGATCAGCGCCGTCGCCGCGCTCGTCGCCGCCGTGGTCCTGCTCGGCGCCGCACCCGCGATGTCGGACAGTCGGGCGCCGCGCGCCGAGACCGGAACCGACGTGACGGCCGACCCCGCGGCATCCGTCGCACTCGCCTACGAGTTCCTCGACGCCAGGGTGGACGAGTTCTGCGACGGCGCGGGCCACTGCCTCCCGCGCAGCTATCAGGGCGGCTTCTTCACCACCCCGACGTGGGACTTCACCCCCTCCTTCGTGTACGACGACGCGCTGGTCGTGATCGCCTACACGGCCCGCGGCCTGCCGGATGACCTGCGCCGCGCCCGCGCGATCGGCGACACCCTGCTGTTCGTGCAGGAGGAGGACCCGATCGGCGACGGGCGCACGCGCGCCTCCTACGAGCCCCACGGCATCCGTCAGGGGCGCGTCGAGATCACCGGGCCCGGCAGCTTCACCGGCAACCAGGCCTGGGTGGGCATGGCCCTCGCGCGCCTCTTCCACGCGACGGGCGAGCAGCGGTACCTCGACGGCGCGCTGCGCACCGCGAACTGGATCCAGGACAACACCGCTGACATGACCAGGGCGCCGTACGGCTATACGGGAGGCCAGACCGACACCGGGGCCTCGCTGGAGTGGAAGTCGACGGAGCACAACACCGACGTCGCGGGCTTCTTCGCCCAGCTCGCCCAGCTCACGGGCGACGCCGTGTGGGCGCAGCGCTCGGCCGTCGCCGCCGGATTCGTCGCCGCGATGCAGAGCGCGGACGGCCACGTCGACACCGGCACCCTGCTCGACGGCAGCACGGTCAACACCCGTCCCGTCCCGCTCGATGCGCAGACCTGGAGCGCGCTCGGCACGGGGGACGCCCGCTACGGTGCCGCCCTGGACTGGACGCTCGGGCACCTGATGGCCACGGACGGCCCGTACCGCGGCCCCTCGATCAGCGATGTGGACGTGTCCAAGGCGTGGTTCGAGGGCAGCGGGCACCTGGCCCTGGCACTCCGGCTGCGCGATGCCGCGGGCGACGCCGCCCAGGCCGACGAGCTGCTCGCGGACATCCGCCTGGCGCAGCGCGATGCGGTGAACGGCGACGGCAAGGGCATCGTGGCGACCTCGACCGACGGACTCGACTCCGGCTTCGGCGACCTCTACTACGCGAGCCTGCACACGGGCACGACCGCGTGGTACCTGCTGGCGGCAGCCGCCGACAACCCGTTCGCGCTTCCCGCGGCCGCCGCGTCCTCGGGCGAGTGACGCCGCGGCCGACCTGCGGGGCGCGCGTGCGTCAGGGGTCGCGCGGCTGGGGCCGC
>NZ_SSDO01000412.1:0-508 GCF_004794395.1 Microbacterium sp. K41
CGGCCTCGGCGTCGAACCCGCCCGCACCGCCGCACACCCCGGTCGCGGGGAGCACGAGCTCATCGCGCGCGGCGGCCTCGTGGTCGCCCGCGAGGTGCGCGACCACGCTCCGGACCTGTTCGAAGCCGGTCAGCGCGAGGAACGTCGGCGCCCGGCCGTACGACTTGGCACCGACGACGAACAGGTCCTGTTCGGGCTGGGCGAGCTGTCGCGCACCGGTGGCGGGCACGGAGCCGCACGAGTGGATGTTGGGGTCGATGTCGGCGGCGATGCCGGCGACGGCGTCGAGGGTGGGGTCGAGGGCGATGCGCACCTCGCGCAGGAAGCTCGTGTCGGGCCGGAACCCGGTGAGCGCGAACACCTGGGCGACCCCGGCGATCTCGCGGCCGTCCTCCGCGTGCACCGAGAGCGTGTCGCCGCGGGAGGCGAGCGCGGCGACGCGGAACCCGGTGACGAGCTCGACCGTCCCGGCGTCGACCACCTCGCGCGCGCGGCGGCCGAGGGCGGC
>NZ_SSDO01000413.1:0-545 GCF_004794395.1 Microbacterium sp. K41
CGCGCCGGACGGCCCTGCCGCCCTGCCCTCCGGGCGCTCCCGCCGCGCGTACGTCACGCGCCTCGCGCAGCTGCACCGCCGTCTGGCCTATGCGCCCCTTCCGGCCGTGCCGCTGCACTGGCTGTCGCTGCTGCCGCTCGCGCTGTGGCGGTCGATCACGCACCTGATCGGCAAGCGACCCGAGGCCGTGCTGCCCGAGTGGGGCGCCGCGCTGGCCGCGATGCTGCGATTCGGGGCCGTCGCCCGCTCGCGCGCACGCATCCGGGCCTTCCGCACGTCCTCCTGGGCCAGCATCGCCCCGCTCCGGGTGACCTCGGCGCAACTGCGCCGACGGCTCGACGACGGGCACGGCAGCGAGCACGGCGCGGTGAGCGAGCTGCGCTTCTTCTCCGGCGGCGGCGCATGGGTCGTGCTGGCCGCCCTGGTCGTGGGCATCGCCTCCTTCACCACGCTGCTCGCCTGGCCGACCATCGGGGGCGGTGGCCTGCTGCCGCTGCGCCAGACCGTCGCCGCGCTGTGGGGCGACGCGGCCTGGGGCACCCGCG
>NZ_SSDO01000414.1:0-18794 GCF_004794395.1 Microbacterium sp. K41
CGCGGGGACGCCGGTGGTCGCGGGCGGCGCCGACACGCAGCTCGCGCTGCACGGCATCGCGGCGCGCGAGGGGCTGCCGACGATCGTCGCCGGCACCTTCTGGCAGACCACGGCCGTGACCGCGGAGCCGCTGATCGACCCGGAGCGGCGCCTGCGCACCCTGTGCCACGTCGATCCGGGCACCTGGATGGTCGAGGGCATCGGCTTCCTCTCCGGCCTCGCGATGCGGTGGTTCCGCGACGCGATGTGCCCCGACGCCGCCGAGCTCGGTCGCGCGTCCGGCACCTCCGCATTCGCCGTGATGGAGCAGTGGGCGGCCGAGGTCCCCGCGGGGGCGAACGGCGTGGTCGCGACCATGGCGAACGTGATGCAGGCCGACGCCTGGCACCACGCGGCCCCCGCGTTCGTCGGCTTCGACATCAACGACGCGGCCCGCTCCTCGCGCGGCGCGTTCATCCGGGCGATCGAGGAGTCCGCGGCGATCGTCGCCAGCGCGCACCTCGAGATCTTGTCGTCGCTCACCGCCGGGCGCGCGGTCGCCGAGGGCGCCGTCACGTTCACCGGGGGATCCAGCGCGGGCGCCCTGTGGCCGCGGGTCATCGCGGGCGTCACCGGGCTCGACACCCGCGTCACGCCCGCACCCGAGGCCACCTCGTACGGTGCCGCCCGGCTGGCCGCCCGAGGTGTCGGCGCAGAACTCCCGCCGATGGGCGAGCCCGACCGCATCGAGCGCGTCGACCCCGCCGAGCACGAGCGGTACCGCGCCGTGACCGCCCGCTGGCACCGCGTCTACCGGGACGTGATGTCGATCTCGGGCGCCGACCTGCCCCCGCTGTTCACCCCGCCCGGCGCCGCCCGCGGCCCCCTCGACCCGCCCCCCGCCCGACTCTCGACCGCCGGTCACGCCGGCTGACGACCACGACGACCACCCGACACCGAAGGAGACACCCCATGGCAGACCTCGAAGGCAACGCCTCCGCGAAGCAGTTCCACGCCGACCAGCCCGCCGTCCGCTTCACGCAGAACATCCGGGGAGCGGCGAACCTCGACTGGGGCATGCAGAACCGCCTGTCCCGCATCCTCGACCCGCAGACCGGGCGCACCGTGATGCTCGCGTTCGACCACGGCTACTTCCAGGGACCCACCTCGGGGCTGGAGCGCATCGACCTGAACATCGCGCCGCTGGCCGCGCACGCCGACGCCCTCATGGGCACCCGCGGAGCCCTGCGCACCTCCATCCCGCCGGCGACCAGGGCCGGACTCGTGCTGCGCGCCTCGGGCGGCCCGTCGATCCTCAAGGACCTCTCCGACGAGTACACCGCGATGGCGATGCAGGATGCGGTGCGCCTCCACGCCGACGCCGTGGCCGTGCAGGTGTTCGTCGGCGGCGAGCACGAGAGCCGCAGCATCCGCAACCTCACCACGCTCGTCGACCAGGGCTACGACGCGGGCATCCCGGTGCTCGGCGTGACCGCGGTCGGCAAGGAGCTCGTGCGCGATGCCCGCTACCTCGGTCTCGCGACCCGCATCATCGCGGAGCTCGGCGCCCAGCTCGTGAAGACGTACTACTGCGAGGAGGGCTTCGAGGACGTGGTCGCGGGGTGCCCGGTGCCCGTCATCATGGCCGGAGGCAAGAAGCTGCCCGAGCTGGACGCCCTCACGATGGCCTCGAACGCCGTGCGCGCGGGGGCCGCCGGAGTGGACATGGGCCGCAACATCTTCCAGAGCGCCCACCCCGCGGCCATGATGCAGGCCGTGCGGGCCGTGGTGCACGACGACACCGACCCCGCCGACGCCTACGAGCTGTTCCGCGAGGCCACCGAGACGCGGGTGCTCGCATGAGCGCCGACGTGCTGCGCAGCGCCGAGGCCGCCCTCCGGTTCGGCGACTGGGGCCCCGGTTACCTCGCGCAGGGCGACGACGCGGCGTTCGGCGTGGTCGTGCTGCGGCCCGGCGACGAGTTCGCCAACCACCTCCACGAGCACCACACCGAGTCGTTCGTGGTGATCGAGGGGCGCGCCGAGATCTGGCTCGACCGTGACACCCGTCGCGTCGTCGAGACCGGCGACGTGCTGCGCGCCGCACCGCACGAGGAGCACTTCGTGCGGAACCCGTTCGACGAGACCTTCCGCGCCGTGTTCGTGAAGACCCCCTGGGTCGACGGCGACAAGGTCGACCGCCCCTGGACGCCCGACGCCTGAGCGCCCTGAACCCGCACCACCCTCACCCGAGCACGAACCCCTCACCCGAGAAAGAACATCGAAAGGACAGCACCATGAGTGTGCAACGACGCTCCTCATCCCCCGCGCGGCTGACGCGCCGTGCCCTGCCCGTCATCGCCCTGGCGTCCGCCGCGGGCCTCGTGCTCGCCGGCTGCTCCGGCGACGCGGGGGGCTCCGGCGGCGACGGCGGCGACAAGACCCTCAAGGTCCTCATCGCCGCCCCGCAGGAGGGCGCGGGCAAGATCCTCGAGGAGGACTTCGAGGCCTCCACCGGCGTCGAGGTCGAGGTCGAGGTCGTGCCCTACGACCAGATCCAGACCAAGGCGATCCTCGACGCGCAGTCCGGCACCAACAACTACGACGTCATCCAGTACTGGTACACGTCGGTCGGCGCGCTCGCCGACGCCGGGGCGCTCGCCGACATCACCGACTGGGTGGAGTCCGACGAGGACATCGACTCGGGCGACTTCATCGAGGCGATCTTCGGCCCCTACTCGCAGTACGAGGACGCGACCTACGGGCTGCCGATCGACGGCGACACGCACGTGCTCTTCTACAACAAGGCGATCTTCGAACGGAACGGCGTCGAGGTCCCGACCACGTGGGACGAGTACGTCGAGGTGTCGCAGAAGATCACCGACGCCGAGAAGGCGAACGGCGTGTACGGCAACGCGCTGCTCGGCTCGAAGAGCGCGTTCAACATCGGCTCGACCTTCTTCAACCGCCTCGCCACCATGTCGCCCGACCCGATCGACCCGCAGATGCCGCAGCTCGACACTGAGTACGCGGTGGCCGCGGCACAGTCGATGCTCGATGCCTCCGGTTCGGCGCTGCCCAGCCCGCTGGAGATCGGGTTCGAGCAGGCGCTGCCGCAGTTCCTCTCCGGCTCCGTCGGCATGATCGAGTTCTGGACCGACCTGGGCGTGTTCGCGCAGGACCCGGAGCAGTCGAAGATCGTCGACGGCTGGGGCGTCGCGCCGCTGCCGGTCGGACCCGAGGGCAAGGTCTCCGGAGCGCTGAACGCCGGCTGGGCGATGGGCATCAGCCCGAACGCCAGCGACGAGGACCTCGCGAAGCAGTTCGTCGCGTTCGCCTCGTCGAAGGAGACGAACGAGAAGCTGATCACCACGACCGGTTCCGGTGTCGACCCCACGCGCACCTCCACCCTGGAGAGCCCGGAGTACATCGAGTTCGCGCCGGAGGTGTCGGCCGTCGCCGCCCAGGTGCTGCCCAACGCGCAGTCCTGGCCGACCTCGCCGCAGGCCCCCGAGATGATCCAGTCGCTCAGCGACAACCTCGCGCTCATGCTGCAGGGCAGCCTGACCGCGGAAGAGGCGATGCAGCAGACCTGGGACACCTGGCAGTCCCTGGCCGACTGATCGCCTCGTCGAACCCGAAAGGACAGCTCATGTCGCAACCCGTCACCTCCCGGCGCCGCGCCCGACGCGCGTCGTGGACGGGCCGCGCCCTGCTGGCGCCCGCCATCCTCGCGATCGTGATCATCGCGATCTACCCGCTCGCCTACATCGTCGCCGCGTCGTTCTCCGACTCGTCGCTGGGGCGTCCGTTCGCGGACTGGGTCGGGTTCGACAACTTCGCGGCACTGCTGGGGGACGGGGTCACCCTCCCGTCCCTCGGCAGGTCGCTGCTCTTCGCGATCCCGTCCGCCCTGATCGCCCTCGTCGCCGGTCTCGTGGTGGCCCTGTCACTCGACGCGGCCGTCAAGGGCGGACGGATCATCCGGGTGCTGCTCCTGCTGCCGCTGATGACGCCGCCAGTGATGGCGGGCGTGATCTGGAAGCTCATGCTCGCCCCCACCGGCGGGCTGCTCAACAACATCGGTCAGTCGTTCAGCCCGGGCGCCGAGCCGTTCCTGTTCCTCGGCTCGAGCCCGGCGGCGATGGTCTCGCTGATCGTGGTCGACGCGTGGCAGTGGACGCCCTTCTGCGTGCTGCTCGTGTTCGCCGCGCTGCAGACCCTGCCGACCGAGGTGTACGAGGCCTCGCAGGTCGACGGCGCCGGGGTGTGGCAGACGTTCTGGCGCATCACGTTCCCGCTCGTGCTGCCGAGCCTGGTCACCGTGCTGCTGCTCAAGCTCGTGGTGTCGTTCAAGGTGTTCGACCTGGTGTTCATCATGACCGGCGGCGGACCCGGCTTCGACACCACCGTCAGCAGCTTCGCGATCTACCGCACCGGGTTGCAGACCTTCGACGTGGGGGCTGCCGCCGCGCAGACCATCGCGTTCCTGGTGCTGGTCACCATCGTCATCCTGCCGCTCAACGCCGTCCGGCAGCGCCTGCACAGGGAGAGCTGACATGTCGCTCACACTCCGCACCTCCGACCACGCCTCCGACAGCGCGACCGTCACGCTGGTCGTGCCGGACGCGCGCCGCCGTCGTCGCCGCAGCCGCACCTCGAGCATCTCGCGCCCCGGTCGCCCGTCCGTGCTCGTCACCGTCGTGAAGTGGGTCGTGATCCTCGTCGCGATCGTGCTCGCCCTGCTGCCCGTGCTGTACATGGTGGGCATGTCGTTCAAGAGCCCGGACGACATCCTGTCCACCCGCATCCTGCCCTCGCGGCTCGCGTTCGAGAACTGGGTGGGCGCGTTCGAGAACTGGCCCATCCTCACCTACCTGCGCAACTCCCTCGGTGCCGCGCTCGTGGCGGTGCTGGTGTCGCTCGTCGTCTCGATCCCCGCCAACTACGCCATGGCGCGGCTCCGCGCGGGCGGGAAGCAGACCCTCGGGCTGATCGTCTCCGCCTACGTCGCCCCGCCGATCGTCGCGATCATCCCGCTGTTCGTGCTGGTGCGCACCGCCGGGCTGATGGACTCCGTGATCGGGCTCGGCATCGTGGAGGGCCTGCTGCTCACCCCGGTCGCCGTGTGGCTGCTCGACGGGTTCTTCCGCGCGATCCCGTTCGAGGTCGACGAGGCCGCGCAGATCGACGGCTGCGGACCGCTGCGCACCCTGTGGGCGGTCATCCTCCCGCTCACCGCGCCCGGCATCGTGGCCGTGTCGATCATCGTGTTCATCCTCGCGTACAACGACTTCCTCATCCCGCTGCTGCTCACGCAGAGCATCGACTCGCAGACCCTCCCGGTCGGCATCGCGCTCATGCAGGGCGGCCGCGAGGTGATGTTCGGGCAGATGGCCGCCGCCAGCCTCGCCGGCCTCATCCCGATCTACCTGCTCGCGCTGTTTCTGCAGAAGTGGCTCGTCGGCGGGCTGACGCAGGGGAGTGTGAAGTAGCCCGAGGACGCGATGGTCCGAGTGCGGGGTCGGAGACGTGCCGGGCGGGGTGGTCCGGGGTGCGTCTGTGAGGCCGCGACAGGGGCGGAGCGGGGGATGGATCGCGTCAGGGGGCGGGGCGGCGCGCGATCGAGATCGAGTCGGCGGCGGCGAGGCGTCGGAGGTGGGCCGTGATGCGGGCCCGGAGATCGTCGTGCTGCGGGCCGAGGCGGGTGGCGGCGTCGTGCCAGTTCGAGGGGTCGTAGCGCCAGACGGGCCGGGACTTCAGGTCGGGCGCTTCCCGCTCGTAGCGGGGCCAGATGTGGGCGTGGACGAAGGCGTCGGTGTTGCCGAGGATGTCGATGTTGATGCGACGGAACGCCGGATCGACCTCTCGGCAGGCGTACTCCACGGCCGTGGCGAGGAGGTCGACGGCGGCGAGGAACCGTACCCGTTCCTCCCGCGGCAGGTCCGCCAGCGCGGTGGCCTCCGGATCCGTGCCGAGCAGCACGCAGTAGCCGGGGAGGAACTGCACATCGCCGATCACCGCGTAGCCGCCGGGCAGTTCGGCGAGCAGCGTCGGGTTCTCTCCCCGCGCGGCGGAGCGGATGCGGTCGTCACGCCAGTCCATGCCGCCGATGCTATCGACGGGTGCTCCGGCGGGGACGATCGGGTCGCGAGGGCGTGGTCTGCGAGCTCGTTCCGTCGGGCGCCACCGTGCGGTTCGTGGAGGGCGTCGGTGGCCTTCTCGCCAGTCCGAAATCCCGGTTCTCGATTCGAACAAAGATACGAAACTCGCCGCCGTCGACGGTAGAATCGGGGCATGTCCACACTCTCCGGTTTGCACGAGGCGATGTCCCGCCTCGACGCCGCGTGGGGTGGCGCGGGCGATCCGATGGACCTGAACCGCGAGCAGTTGATCGCGGTGAACGACGCGATCGGCGTGCTGCGGAGACGCCTCGACGCGGTGCACGTGTCGGTGGGAGCGGGCATCGCGAGGGAGTCGCGGCCTGAGCTCGGAGCCGGCAGCCTGGCGAAGCAGCAGGGCTATCGGAACCCGGCGAGGCTGATCGCCGCGACGACCGGAGTCTCGACGGGAGAGGCGGCGCGACTGGTGGCGGTGGGCGAGGCCACGGCCCCGCGCGCCGACCTCCTGGGGCAGCGACTGCCGGCGAAGTACCCGTCCGTGCGGGAGGCGTTGGCTGCGGGTGCGCTCGGTGCGCCGGCGGCCGCGCTGATCGTCGCGATGCTCGACCGGTGCCGCGTGGCCGTGGGTGCTGCTCGGGTGGCGGAGGCCGAGCGGGTGCTGGTGGAGCAGGCGGCGGGGTTGTCGGTGGATGAGGTGCGGCGGTTGGTGGTGCGGGCGGAGGCGTGGGTCGATCCGGATGGGGTGGAGCCGCGGGCGGAGGAGCAGCGGTCGCGTCGGTCGTTGACGCTGTTCGAGCGTGACGGGATGGTGCATCTGAACGCGGTGCTGGATGCGGAGACGGCGGCGCCGGTGGTGGCGGCGATCCGGGGGTTCGTGTCGGCAGCGTTCGCGGCGCGTCAGGAGGCGCCGGATGCGGGTGCGCCGGATGCGGACCGTCGTACGGTGCCGATGATCCAGGCGGATGCGTTGGCGGCGTTCGCGGGGCACGTGCTCGGGTGTGCGGCGCGGTTGCCGCTGGCCGGGGCGACGGTGGTGGTGCGGGTGGGTCTGGGGGATCTGGAGGCCGGGTCGGGGGCGGCGCAGGTGGACGGGATCGATCAGCCGGTGAGCGTCGGGGCGGTGCGGCGGATGGCGGCGGGCGGCGGGGTGATCCCGTGTGTGCTCGGCGGGGGCAGTGAGGTGTTGGACTGGGGGCGGGAGAAGCGGTTGTTCACCCGGGCGCAGCGGCTGGCGCTGGTGGAGCGAGACGGGGGGTGTGCGATGTGCGGGTTGCCGCCGGAGATGACGAAGGCGCATCACATCCGGTGGTGGTCGCGCGACCGCGGGCCGACGGATCTGTCCAACGGGGTGCTGCTGTGCGAGACGTGTCACCATCGAATCCACGACAACGGGTGGGACATCCACATCGACAGCGGAGAACGCGCCAGTGGTGGCGGTGGTAGCGGCGGCGGGATGGCGAGGGTGTGGTTCGTGCCTCCGCGGTACATCGACCCCGCACGCACGCCTCGGCTCGGTGGGCGGGCCCGCTTCGACATCGCCGCCTGACGGGTGGTCGGGTGGTGGGGTGGGCTCCGTGGGCACGACGCTTCGACGCTTCGACGCCGTGGGATGCGCGACGCGAGCCGGTCAGCGGCTGCGGCCGACTCCGGCGGCGCGCAGGCGATCAGCGATCAGGATGCCGAGGGCGGTGGCGGCGACACAGCTCGCGAGTGTGATCGCGAAGAAGAGCAGCTGCACCGGAAGGGTGAAACCGCCCAGGTCGAACGACGCCCACGCGAGCAGGGGATACACGACCCCCACCACCACGGCGCCGACGTAGTGCAGCCACGTGCCCCAGTAGCGCCACATCACGAACAGGAACGGCAGCTCGGTGAAGGCCGCCCACCACAGGTTCGTCGCCACACTGCCGAAGCCGTACCCGGAGAACGGCACGATCACGAGCCCGGCCAGCAACCCGACCAGCAGACCCACGAGCGGTGCGCGCAGCAGGCGCAGGGCGATCACCGACGGCAGCAGCCACAGGCCGGCGAGAGCGACGCTCACGAATGGCAGCCCCGGGAACAGGATCGTCGACACCCAGTTCGCGGGAGCGAGCAGCAGCCCGCCGGCCACGCCCAGCGCGGCGCACGTCAGCAGCAGCGCCGTCGGGAACCGGAAGCGCCGTCGTCTGCCGGATACCCCGCCGTCCGGCGCGCTCATGCGAGGGTACCGAGGTTCGCGGGTTCCGGCGCGTTCGTGTGATCGGGTCCGCCATCCGTAGCTTCCGGCGCGCTCGTGTGATCGGGTGCGCCGTCCGTAGTTTCCGGCGCTTTCGCGTGATCGGGTGCGCCGTCGGCCGTATCCTGAGCGCTCATGCGAGGGGTTCCGACGCGGCCTCGCGGGCGGCCTTCGACGCGGGCGACGCCGCGCCGACCTTCCAATACCCGCAGAAGCTCACGGCGTTCTTGTCCACGCCGCGCTCGCCGACGAGGAGCCTGCGGGCACCGGAGGCCAGCGACTGCTCCCCGGCCGCATAGGCGTGGAAGGGCGCGCTCGGAAGCTCGCTCCGGCCCAGCGCCTCCAGGGCGAGAGCACCGGGCGCCGCGTCGTGGGGGCGCACGATCCAGACCACGTCGAGCCCCGGAGGGCGCGGGAAGTCCAGGGCGTCGTCCTCGGCCGGCACCTCGACGATCGCGGTACCGGTGGCGTGCGCCGGCAGCGAGGCGGAGATCCCGGCGATTGCGGGCAGCGCGGTCTCATCGCCGACGAGCACCACGCGATCGGTCCCCCGCTGCGGGTTGAACGTGAGGCCCTCGTCGATGATGAGCACGTGCTCGCCGGGCTCGCAGGTCTCCGCCCACCGCGAAGCCGGGCCCGCCGTGCCGTCGGCCGCAGAACCGTGCAACACGAAGTCCACGTCGATCTCCGCCCCCGCCTCGGAGGTCGCCGTCCGGAAGGCGCGCACCGTGTAGTTGCGCATCACGGGCCGCTCGCCGTCGGGGATGCGCAGGAACTTGAGATAGCCGAACATCTTGTTCGCCTTCGCCGGCACCCGGTCGAGACCGGCCTCGCCGCCGATGGGCAGGAACAGCCGGAACCACTGGTCGTACCCCATCGGGCGGAACCGGTCGATCTCACCGGCGCCGAGCGTCACACGGATCCAGTGCGACGAGAGCCGTTCAGAGCGCAGCACGGTGAGGTGCAGGAGTTCGGTCGTCTCGGGCTTGACCATCTTGCTGAATGCCATGGAGTGCCTTTCAGGAGAGGGGGAGCTGCCAGGGGAAGAAGACGAGGAAGATCGCCGCCGAGGTGAGGAGCATCGCCACGGTGAACACGGTGTCGCGCACGCGGAACGGCACCAGGTGCCGCTCGGTCCGCGTCGGATGCGCGCCGAACGCCCGGGAATCCATCGCCAGGGCCACGCGCTCGGCATGCCGGATGGCCCCGGCGAGCAGCGGCACGATGTACCCCCAGCCCCGGGCGATGCGGGAGAGAGGACCGCGCCCGCCGTGATAGCCGCGCACCCGGTGCGCCGCGCGGATCACCGCCAGCTCGTGCCCGAACCGCGGCACGAAGCGGAACGCCGCCAGAGCCGTGTACCCGATGCGGTACGGCACCCGCAGCTGCTGCACGCTCGCCCGCACCAGGTCGGAGCCGCTGGTGGTGAGGCCGCCCACCAGCGCCAGCGCGACGATCGCCCCCAACCGCAGCGCGGTGGCCGCACCGATCGTGAGCGCGCCGCTGTACAGCCTCCAGTCGCCCACCGAGAGCAGCGCCGGGGTGCCGTCGACCCGTGCGGCATCGACCCACAGCGAGAACCCGACGGTGACCGCGAGCATCCCCAACGGCAGGCCGAGCAGCAGCAGCGCGAGCAGCCGCCCGGTGACCCTGGCTCCGGACAGGATCAGCACGTACGCGAGCGCGAGGAACGCGGCGGGCGTTGCGAGATCGCGCACGAACACGAGCAGCACCATCCCGGGCGCGAACCCCGCGACCTTCGCGAGCGGGTTGAGCGCATACAGGAACTGGTGCGGCGCCGTCGCGGTGAGACGCGCGTACGGGTCGAACGCGGTGCCGGTGCTGCCGCTCACGACGACGCCTCCGGGTCCGGAGCGGGGGCGGGTGCGGGTGCGGATGCAGGGATGAGTCCGGACGCGGCGGTGCGTGCGGGGGACTCCGCGGTGAGACCCGCGGCGGCGAGCACGCGCTGCACGTCGGGGAGGCGCAGGCTCGCGTCGGTGAACACCGCGGGGTCGGCGAACAGCTCCGCGGTCGGCCCGGCGGCGTGCACCCGGCCGTCCGCAAGCACGACCGTGTGCGTGGTGTGCTCGGCGACCAGCGAGAGGTCGTGCGTGACCAGCACGATCGTGGTGCCCTCCGCGCGCAGGGTCCGCAGCAGCGCGAGCAGTTCGGTGGCGCGCGCGCGATCCTGGCCGAACGTGGGCTCGTCGAGGGCGAGCACCCGGGGCCGCGTGATCAGGGCGGTGCCGACCGACAGCCGCCGCTTCTCGCCGCCCGACAGCAGGAACGGGTGCACGTCGGCCTTGTGCGTCAGCCCGAATCGGTCGAGCATCTCGGCGACCCGCGCCGCGATCTCGTCGTCCGTCACGTGCCGCAGTCGCAGGCCGTGGGCGAGCTCGTCGAACACGGTCGCCGCGATGAACTGGTGCTCCGGGTTCTGGAACACGAAGCCGATGCGGGCGGCGAGATCCCGCGGGGAGGCGGTGCCCGGATCGATGCCGTCGACCGACACCTGCCCCTTCGGCGGCGGCACCACACCGGCGAGCGCCTGGATGAGCGTGGTCTTGCCCGCCCCGTTCGCCCCGACGATCGCGGTGAGGGTGCCCGCGGGCAGATCGAGGTCCACCCCGTGCAGGATCTCGGTGCGCCGTCGCTTCACCGTGAGCCCTCGCGTGCGGATGATCGACTCGCCGGGCCGGTTCGCGGCGGCGCCGGATTCGCGGGATTCGTCGGATGCGTCGGGCACGGCGTCGCGCACAGCGAGCGCCGTCGCGAGCTCGTCCGGGGTCAGCGGCAGCGGATCGAACCGGTGCCCCCGCTCCCGCAGGCGCAGCGCCGCGAGGGTGGCCCCCGGCAGCCACACGCCCATCGCGAGCAGCTCGTCCGCGTGCGCCCTGATCGTCTCCGCGGCCGGTCCGTCGAACGCGACCCGCCCCTCCGGGTCGAGCACGATCGTGCGGGTCACGAAGGCCATCGCGGCGTCGAGGTTGTGCTCCACGAGCAGGATCGCGCGATCCCCAGCGGCCACCACCTCCGCGAGCGCGGCGTACACGTCGTCGATGCCCTGCGGATCGAGGTTCGCGGTGGGCTCGTCCAGCACGATCAGCGGCGACCCCATCGCGAGGGCGCAGGCGATCGCGAGCCGCTGCCGCCCGCCGCCGGACAGGTGGTCGGGGTTGTCGTCGCGGCGGTCCCACAGGCCCACGCGCCGCAGCGACTCCGCGACGCGCTCCCGCACCACCCCGACGGGGAGCAGCAGGTTCTCGGGCCCGAACGCCACCTCGTCGTACACGGTGCCCGTGACGATCTGCGCGTCCGGGTCCTGGAACACCATGGCCACGTGCGTGCTGAGCGTCGCGGTCGCGGTGTCCGCGGTGTCGAGTCCGCCCGCCTCGACCGTGCCGGTCATGGTCGCCGGGAGGGCGTGCGGGATGAGGCCGTTGAGCGCCAGGGTGAGCGTGGACTTCCCGGAGCCGGACGGACCGAGCAGCAGCACGACCTCGCCGGGCCGGATGTCGAACGACACATCGCGCGGGGAGGGGTGCGCGGCACCGGCGTGGGTGAGCGAGAGCTCGCGCACGCGGAGGAGGGGCGCGGATGGGCGCACGGCAGGTCCCGGGCTCGACGGAGGGTGTGCCTCTAACTTAGCTGAGCCTTACCTGTGTTATCCAGCGAGGCTCCGGGGTTAGCGGCGGGCGACCCCGGCCCGGCGCAGCGACGTGCCGACCGCGAGGCCGATCGCGGTCCAGGCGATCGGGCCGAGCACCGAGATCGCGAGGTAGAGGATCTGCGCCCACACCGGCATCACCGACAGGTGGGCGGCGAAGAACACCACGACCGCGACGATCACGCCGATGATCGCGGCCGAGACGAAGAAGCGCCAGGCGCCCCAGGAGCGGTACCGCGTGAGCGCGGCGACCCCCTCCTGGATGAGCCCGAACAGCAGCGCGGTGCCGATGAAACGCAGCGCCCACGCCGGATTGAACGCGCTCGCGATGAGCGCCGCGAACACGTGCGTGATGAGCGCGACGAGCGGCAGCCGCAGCACCTCCTGCGCGATGATGCCCGGCAGCACGTGCGACCCGAGCACGAGCCCGTAGAGGAACAGCAGCGGGCTCGCCAGCAGCACCGGCGTGACCCACCCGGCGATCCCGCCGAGGAGGCCCGTCGCGACACCGATCGCGGCGCAGACGAGCAGCACGCGGGTCGTGAGGACGGGGGTTCGGGCCACCCCTCCAGCCTACCGGCGACCTTTGCCCGACCCGGCCGTCGCGCACCCTGGCCGATCGGCACGACCGGGGATGACCATCGTTCAGTTCTCGATCCGGCGCCGAGGAGCGGGGTTATCGTGATCCGCGGTGCGGCAACGACGCCGCTCCGTGATCATCGGGAGCGAGATATGGGTCGAACACCCCTCCGGATGGCAGCGGCCGCCACCCTGGCCACGCTGTTCATCGCATCGACGGCAACCGCCGGCCACGCAGCGACCGGGGAGGTGACACACCCCGTTCCGGTCGCGGGAACCCCCGGGCACTACATCGTGGTCATGAAGGCCGACCCCCTCGCCAGCTACGAGGGCGACGTCAAGGGGCTGAAGGCGACGAAGCCGGCCGAGGGCGAACAGCTCGAGACGCAGTCGCAGGACGCGCAGCGCTACGTGAAGCACCTCGAGTCCGAGCAGTCCACCCTCATCAACGACGTCGGCGTGACGCCGGACACGACGTACCAGGTCGTGCTCAACGGGTTCAGCGCCGACCTCACGGGCGAGCAGGTGGATCAGCTCCGGGCCTCGAAGGACGTTCTCGGGGTGTTCCCCGACGAGATCCGTCACCCCGATGCGCTGACCTCCACCGACTACCTCGGCCTCGGCGACGACCGCAAGGGCCGCGGCGGGGTGTGGCAGCAGACCGGAGGCGTGAAGAAGGCCGGAGAGGGCGTCGTCGTGGGTGTGATCGACACCGGCATCGCCCCGGAGCATCCGTCGTTCGAGGGCAAGAAGCTCAAGCAGCAGAAGAAGCAGAACGCCCGGCACAAGGGCCAGCAGCCCTACACCGACGGCACCTACGTCTACTTCGACAAGTCCGACGGCGGGCAGTTCCGCGGCGCGATGGTCGAGGGCCAGGACTGGGACACGAGCGACTACTCGACCAAGCTCATCGGCGGGCAGTACTTCTTCGCGGGAGCCCAGGCCGCCGGCTTCGACTTCCAGTACGACTACCTCTCGCCGCGGGACGGCGACGGCCATGGCTCGCACACGGCGAGCACGGCGGCGGGTGAGTTCGGGGTGGAGGCTGCGATCGAGGGCGTCGACTTCGGGACGATCTCCGGCGTCGCGCCCGGCGCGAAGGTCGCCGCATACAAGGCCTGCTACGTCGGGCCCGACACGACCGTGACCACGGACGACATCTGCGCGCTGAGCGACCTCGTCGCCGCGATCGACCAGGCCGTCGCCGACGGCGTCGACGTGATCAACTACTCGATCGGCGGCGGTGCGGCGAGCACCGTGATGGCACCAGAGGACCTAGCGTTCCTCAACGCGGCGGCCGCCGGTGTGTTCGTCGCGACCAGCGCCGGCAACGACGGTCCCGACCCGGTCACGGCCGACCACGCCTCGCCGTGGTACACCACGGTCGCGGCCTCCACCATCCCCACGTGGGAGGGCACCGTGCAGTTCGACGGCTTCGCGCAGGCCGGCGCCTCGGTGAGCGTGCCGTTCGGTGAGAGCGTCTCCGGGCCCTCGATCGCGGCACAGGATGCCGCGGCACCCGGAGCGGTGGACGCGACGCTGTGCCTGACCGGCACCCTCGACCCGGCGAAGGTCGCCGGACACATCGTGGTCTGCGACCGCGGCGGCAACGCGCGCGCCGAGAAGTCGCAGGTGGTGAAGGACGCGGGTGGCCTCGGCATGGTCCTGGTGAACGTGCCCGGCGGTGCCGACTCGCTCGACAACGACTTCCACGCCGTGCCGACCGTGCACCTGAACGCCGTGCACCGCGACGCGGTCCTCGCGTATGTGCGGGGCGGAGTCGACCGTCCGATCACCCTCGTCGGCGAGAACACCACCGGCGTGACCACGCCGACCCCGCAGATCGCGGGCTTCTCCAGCCGCGGCCCGGTCCTGGCCGACGGCAACGACGTGCTCAAGCCCGACGTCGCCGCTCCCGGCGTCGCCATCCTCGCCGCCACGCACAACGCGCCGGGCGAGCAGCCGACGTTCGGCATCCTCTCCGGCACGTCGATGGCCTCCCCGCACATCGCGGGCCTCGGTGCACTGTACCTGGGCGAGCATCCGCGGGCGACGCCGGCGGAGATCCGTTCGGCGATGATGACCACCGCCTCCGACACCGTGCTCCCCGACGGCTCGAAGAACACCGACCCGTTCGAGCAGGGCGCGGGGCAGGTCGACGCGCGGCGATACCTGAACCCGGGTCTGCTGTACCTCAACGGGTTCCGGGACTGGGCGGCCTTCCTCGACGGGAAGGGGCTGTCGGACTTCCCCGGCATCGAGCCCATCGACGGCAGCGACCTGAACCAGGCGTCGATCTCGATCGGGTCGCTGGCCAGCGCGCAGACCGTCACCCGCACGGTCACCTCGACGGAGAAGGGCGTGTTCACCGCGAAGGCCTCCGTGCCGGGAGTGAACGTCACCGTCACGCCGTCCCAGCTCACGTTCGACAAGCCGGGGCAGTCGAAGACCTTTACGGTCACATTCGACAGCACCAGCGCCCCGGTCGAGCAGTGGGCCACCGGTTCGCTCACCTGGACGAGCGCGAAGAACACGGTGCGCTCGCCGATCGCGGTGTATCCGGTCACGGCGGATGCTCCGGGAGAGGTCACCGGCAGTGGCGTCGACGGGAGCACGACGGTCGACATCATCCCCGGCCTCGACGGCGATCTGGCACTGAACCTCTCGGGTCTCACCCCGTTCCAGCTCCTCACCGATCCGGACAACCCGGTCGAGGGGCACTCCGGGAACGAGAACTCGGGCGACGCGAACAAGGACGTGGCGTGGATCGTCGACGTGCCGGAGGGCGGCACGCTCTCGCGGTTCGATCTCGACTCCTCCGACGACGAGGGCAGTGATCTCGACCTCACCGTCTACCGGGTGGTCGCGCCGGACGACCTGCGCTACTACGAGCGCTGGCAGTCGGCGACGGGCTCGGCCGACGAGCAGGTCACGGTGCCCACGCCGACCGCCGGCACCTACCTCGTGGTGGCGAACGTGTATGCGACGACCGGACCGATGACGTGGGACATGACCTACGCCACCGTGCTCCCCGGTGACCAGGGCGCGTTCACGGCGACGCCGAACCCCATCGCCGCCGTGCGCGGGGAGAAGACGAGCTATGAGCTGAGCTGGACCGGCCTGACCGCCGGCACCCGCTACCTCGGTCTCGTCCAGTACGGCGACTCCGCCGTGCGCACCGTGGTGACCGTCACCACCCCGGCCGACGTCGCCCCGGCGCCGGCCCCGACCCCGGAGCCGACGCCGACCCCGCCCCCGGCGACCGACGCTCCCGGGTGAGCGGGGGAGCGCCGGACACGGACGCGTGACACACGGCCGCACGACGGACACCCGTCGTGCGGCCGTGCCGTCGTCGCGGCCCATCGCCCGCCGGGGTACCGCGGGCGTCCGTTCATCGCGTGATCGACACCGCTCGTCGCACCGTCCGCCGATCGGCGCGCGACCGCGGGGCGGGCTTCCTAGCGTGGGAAGACGCAATGATGCGTCCACCGAGGAGAACCCCATGACCGCACCTTCGTCGCGCCGCCGCGACGGCGCCGGGCTCGTCGACGACGAACCCGTCATCGAGACCGACCCGACCCTCCCACCCGTCGCCCTCTCCGCCGAGCACGAGGCGAAGAGCCGCCGCTGGACCCTGCCGAAGATCCTGCTCTGGACGGCGATCGCCCTGCTCGGCGGCGTCGCCTGGGTGATGCTCGCCATCGTCCGCGGCGAGACCGTGAACGCGATCTGGTTCGTGTTCGCCGCCGTCTGCACCTACCTGATCGGCTACCGCTTCTACTCCAAGGTCATCGAGCGGTACATCACCCGCCCCGACGATCGCCGTGCGACCCCGGCCGAGGTCAAGCAGGACGGCAAGGACTACGTCCCCACCGACCGCCGCGTGCTGTACGGGCACCACTTCGCCGCGATCGCCGGCGCCGGTCCGCTCGTGGGCCCCGTGCTCGCGGCGCAGATGGGCTATCTCCCCGGCACCATCTGGATCATCGTGGGCGTCGTGCTCGCGGGCGCCGTGCAGGACTACACGGTGCTCTTCTTCTCCATGCGCCGTTGCGGTCGCACGATCGGCCAGATGGCGCGGCAGGAGCTCGGCAAGATCGGCGGCACCGCGGCGATCATCGCCTCGCTGCTCATCATGCTGATCATCGTCGCGATCCTCGCGCTCGTCGTCGTCAACGCCCTCGGGGAGAGCCCGTGGGGCGTCTTCTCCGTCGCGATGACGATCCCGATCGCCCTGTTCATGGGCGTGTACCTGCGCTACCTGCGGCCCGGCAAGGTGACCGAGGTGTCGATCATCGGCTTCGTGCTGCTCATGTTCGCGATCATCGGCGGCGGCTGGGTGGCCGGCACCGAGTGGGGTCAGGCGATCTTCCACCTCGACCGCACCACGATCGCGTGGGGCATCATCGTCTACGGCTTCATCGCCGCGGTGCTGCCGGTGTGGCTGCTGCTCGCGCCGCGCGACTACCTCTCCACGTTCATGAAGATCGGCGTGATCGTGATGCTCGCCGGCGCCATCGTGCTGGTGCGCCCCGAGATCTCGGTCCCCGCGATCAGCGTGTTCGGTGAGAACGGCATGGGCCCGGTGTTCGCAGGTCCGCTCTTCCCGTTCCTGTTCGTGACGATCGCGTGCGGAGCCCTGTCCGGCTTCCATGCGCTGATCGCCTCCGGCACCACGCCCAAGCTCGTGGAGAAGGAGCGGCAGACGCGCTTCATCGGCTACGGCGGCATGCTCATGGAGTCGTTCGTCGCGATCATGGCCCTCGTCGCCGCGATCTCCATCGACCAGGGCATCTACTTCGCCATGAACGCGCCATCCGCGGCGACCGGCGGCACGGTCGAGGGCGCTGTCGCGTTCGTGAACTCGCTCGGGCTGACGGGCGTGAACCTCACCCCCGACATGCTCACCGGCACGGCCGCCGCGGTCGGCGAGGAGTCGATCGTGTCCCGCACCGGTGGCGCGCCGACGCTCGCGCTGGGCCTCGCGCACATCATGCAGCAGGCCCTCGGCGGTCAGGCGCTCATGGCGTTCTGGTACCACTTCGCGATCATGTTCGAGGCGCTGTTCATCCTCACCGCGGTCGACGCCGGCACCCGCGTGGCCCGGTTCATGCTGCAGGACTCGATCGGCGCCTGGTTCCCGAAGTTCCGTGACGTGTCGTGGCGCCCCGGGGTGTGGATCTGCACCGCGATCATGGTCGCCGGCTGGGGAGCGATCCTCATCCTCGGCGTGACCGACCCGCTCGGCGGCATCAACACGTTCTTCCCGCTGTTCGGCATCGCCAATCAGCTGCTCGCCGCGATCGCGCTCGCCGTGGTGCTCGCGATCGTCGCCAAGCGCGGCCGCAGCTACTTCCGGTGGCTGTGGATCATCGCGCTGCCGCTCGCGTTCACCGCGGTCGTCACCATCACGGCCTCGCTCTACAAGATCTTCTCGCCGGTCCCGGCGATCGGATACTGGGCGAACCACTTCCGCTACCGGGAGGCGCTGAGCTCGGGAGACACCGCGCTCGGAGAGCCGCAGGTGCTGGAGGCCGTGATCCGCAACACCGCGGTGCAGGGCACGCTGTCGATCATCTTCGTGGTGCTCGCGATCGTCGTGATCGTCATGGCCGTGATCGCGACCGTGAAGGCCATCCGCCACGGCGGCGGAGAGAACACCGAGGACGCCCCCGTGGCCTCCCGGCGCTTCGCCCCCGCGGGCTTCCTCCCCGACGCGGAGGAGCGCGAGCTGGAGAAGCAGTGGGAGCCGATCCTCGCCGAGGAGCGCGCGGCCGCGCGGCACTGAGATGACCGACACCGTGCATCGGACGGATGCCGCGACCACCCCGCTGCGGGCGCTGTGGAGCGCCCTCGGCCGGGCCGGGCGCGGCATCCGCTGGTACATGACGACGCTGATGGGCGACACCGCGTATGCGACCTACGTCGCCCATCACCGCCGTCACCACCCCGACGAGGAACCATTGACCGAGAGGCAGTTCTGGCGGCAGCGCATGGACGACCAGGACCGCAACCCCGGTGCCCGCTGCTGCTGACGCCCTTCGTCTCGCGTCCCTAGGCTGAACGAATGAACGACGTCGTCCTCGCCGCGGTGCTGGGAGTGCTCGGCGGCATCGCGCTCACCGTGCTGCTGCTGCTCGCCCGCCGGTTCGCGCGGGGCGCCACCGACCTCGGCAGTGACGCCGAGCAGGGAGCCCTGCGGGCGCTGCACCAGGCGAGCCTCGCCG
>NZ_SSDO01000415.1:0-2184 GCF_004794395.1 Microbacterium sp. K41
GACGGCACCGCCGCGACCCCCGCGCCGACCGAGACGCCCGACGCGCGGGCCACCCTGCCCCCGGACGTCTCCGGTCAGACGCTCGAGCAGGAGACGTGCGCGGTCGGCAACCAGCGCTGAGCGGTCGGCGCAGCGCGTAGGCTCGGAGCATGGGCCGGACGCGCGCGCGAGACACCGAGCACCCGCAGACCCGGCTCGATCACGGCGGCATCGCCCGCATCGTCCCCTCCGAGTTCACGAGCGGCTTCGAGCTCATCGTCGACGACACCCCGCAGTCGCACGTCGACCTCGACGACCCGACCCACCTGCACTTCGAATACATCGTGCGGATGGGCGCCGTGATCGACCAGCTGCCCGCCGGTCCGCTCACCGCCGTGCACCTCGGTGCCGGCGCGCTCACGATCCCCCGCTACATCGAGGCCACGCGACCCGGCTCGCGTCAGCAGGTGATCGAGCTGGAGGCACCGCTCGTGCAGCTCGTCCGGGAGCACCTCCCCCTCCCGAAGGGCGCGGCCATCCGGCTGCGCATCGGCGACGCACGGGAGGGTGTGGGGCGCCTGCCCGCCGCACTGCACCACGCCTGCGACCTCGTGGTGTCGGACGTGTACTCCGGCGCGCAGACGCCCGCCCATCTCACGAGCGTCGAGTTCTACCGCGAGCTCTCCGGGCTGCTCGCCCCCGGTGGCGTGCTGCTGGTGAACGTCGCGGACGGACCGGGGCTCGCGTTCGCCCGGCGCCAGGCCGCGACCATCGCCGCCGTGCTGCCCGAGCTCGGCATCCTCGCCGACACGCAGGTGCTCAAGGGACGGCGATTCGGCAACCTCGTGCTCGCGGCATCCGCCGCGCCGCTGCCCACCGAGTGGCTGCCGCGACTGCTCGCGGCCGGACCCCACCCCGCCAAGATCGCCCAGGGCGCGGAGGCGGAGGCGTTCCTCCAGGGAGCTCGCGTCGTGACGGACGCGGACGCCGTCGCGTCGCCCCGCCCTGACGCATCGCTGTTCCTGCGCTGACCAGGGCGCGCCGCCTTCGAGACCGCGCAGACGCCAGGCACACTGGACGGGGACGCGGCGGGGACGCATCAGAAGGAGAGCAATGAGTTTGATCCGGGGTTACGACCGGGAGACCCTCCGCGAACTGGTCGATCTCGACGAGTGCGCTGCCCGCCTGACCGAGATCGAGGAGCAGCGCTCCCTGCCCGCACTGCTCGAGCGCGTGTGGCTGCTGAAGGTGCTCGACCGTCTCGACGAGGCGCTCGTGCTCGCCGAGGAGACCGTGCGCCAGGCGCGGATGGCCGGAACCCGCCGGGACGTGCTGCGCGCCCGTGTGCTGCACGCCACGATCCTGCAGTACCGCGGCGCCCATGCGGCCGCCGAGCAGGAGCTGGCCACGTGCGCCTCCGAGGCCGAGGGGCAGCGCTGGCTGTCGATCGCCGCGTTCGCCTACCAGCACCACGGCAAGAACGCCTACGAGGCCGGCGACTTCGACACCGCGCGGGAGAGCTTCAAGCAGTCGCTGTTCCTGCGGCGCGAGTCGGGCGCGGACGACAGCGAGCTGGAGACCGTGCTGCTGGCGATCGAGGCCGCCGAACGGCACCGACCGTCGCAGCTCATCGCGGGCTGAGCCGCAGCACCCCGATGTCCCCGCCGTGGATTACCCTGAGCCCATGGCGGAACTGACCCGAGTGCGCGTCTGGGGCGAGGCACTGATCCGGCTGCACCTCGACGACAGCTGGACGTTCGACTTCGACCATGCCAAGCGCCGTGCCGGGCAGTGCGACTACACGAACAAGCGCATCACGGTGTCGCGCTACCTCGCCGCCCGCTTCGAGGACGACGAGATCCACCAGGTCCTGCTGCACGAGGTGGCCCATGCGCTCGCGGGTCACGCGGCGGCGCACGGCCCCGCGTGGAAACGCGTCGCCGCCGACCTGGGCTACGTCGGCGGCACCACCCACCACGGCGAGACCGCGGTCGAGCTGGCGCCGTGGGTGGGGCACTGCCCCGCGGGGCACGTGACCTATCGCCACCGCCGCCCGACGCGGGCCACCTCGTGCGCCCGGTGCTCGCGCACGTTCGACTCCCGGCACCTCTTCGCCTGGACGCGCCGCGAGATCACCACGGACGCCCGAGTCGCGGCGCAGCTGCCGCGCTGACGACGCCCGCGGCTCCGCGCAGTCGCCGTCCA
>NZ_SSDO01000416.1:0-3072 GCF_004794395.1 Microbacterium sp. K41
CGCGTCGTCCGCGCAGGCGGCCCCCGTCGCGGCGGGCTCGAAAGACGTCACGAGGGCGGAGACCGTCGCCGACCTGGCCGGGCTGCGGGCGCGTGAGGGCGAGCTGGCGATCGTCGCCGGGTATCACGCGCCCGGCGACGCCGGCCTGCTCGTGTACGTGGGGGCCGGTGAGGCCGACACCGCGGTCAACGGCGGCACGGTCGTCGCCGGCAAGCGCCACACCAAGTGGGTGCTGCTCCACGACGGCACGGTCGACTTCCGGGTCTTCGGCATCACCGGACCCGAGACGGCGGCCGACGACGCGCTCGACGCGCTGGTGAACGACCCCGCCGTCCGGCGCATCGAGGCGCAGACCGACCTGCTGTTCCAGCGGCGGCACGTCTTCACCCGCTCGCACATCGAGATCGACTTCGGCGGGCACCTGGTCACCACGGAGGGGATCGAGCCGAACACCGCCGACAACCCGTTCGGCGCGGTCATGTTCTTCACCGGGGTGGCGGCAGACGTGGTCGTCGAGCACCGGCTGACCGAGCCGTGGGCGGAGCTGACCGACGCGGTCGCGGTGCCCGACGCCACCCCGTTCGCCGTCGACACCTGGTGGGCGGTGCAGTGCGACGAGGTCGCCGGTGGCGGGCGGGACGAGCGCGAGCTGCAGCGGTTCGTGCAGGTGACGCAGCAGCTCGACGCCACGCACATCCGCGTCGACTACCTCAACGGGTGGCCGCTCGACACCGGTCGCCGGCTCACCTGGCGCCGGATGGAGCCGGTCGTCGGGGTGCGCATCGCGAACATGCGGTTCCTCGGCGCGGGACCGTTCGACGGACCCACCGACGGGTCCTTCCCCGATCCGCGCGAGCGCACAGGGTCGCACCCGATCGCCTTCGAGTACGCCGTCCACTGCGACGTCGCCGACGTGCACGCCAGCCGCACCTGGTGGCCCGTGATCATGCGGCGGTGGAACACCCACTTCACCACCGAGCGCTGCTCGGTCGAGAACCCGCCCACCGTGTTCTACGGCGGTGCGGGGTACCTCACGCAGCAGATCTACAGCCTCTACGGGCGGGTCGCCGACTGCACGTCGTCGAACGCGCGACACCTGAACGACCTCACCGCGAGCGCGTACTGCATCGTCGAGAACTGTCACGGCGACGGCGACGACCAGGGCGGCAACCCGTTCACGACGCACGGCCAGTACGAGCACGACCTCACCTTCATCGGCAACTCCGGGCTGATGGACATCGCCAACTCCGGGGCGCAGTGGGGCACGGCCGCCAAGCGCATCACGGTGCGCGACCACGTGTGCTCGTGGTTCGTCGCGGGCACGAAGATCAGCGACCTGACGCTCGAGAACGTGCGGGTGATCGGCCGCTCCACGTTCGACCCGCAGGCGACCATGACCATCAACGCCGACGGGGCCCAGGTGCGCGGCTGCACCGCCGGGCTGCTGGCGATCGGGCAGCGGTCGGCACGGTCCTCGCGGCCGACGACCATCGAGGACTCCACGTTCGCGCTGCCGAAGGACCAGGTGCTCGTGCAGACGCCCGTCACGGTCCCGGTCAGCTTCGTGCGCTGCACCATCGGCGGCATCGACGGGACCAAGGCCCGCGGTTCGGGACCGGTCGAGTTCGTCGACTGCCGGCTGAGCGGCCCGGCCTCCGGCGCGCCGTTCGAGCTCGGCGCGCCGCGGGTCACGATCCGCGGTGGCACCGTGCGCGACGTGCTGCTGTCGGCGACCGCCGTGCGCGACCAGCTCATCGCCGTGGAGGGCGTGGAGCTCGGCACCGAGCGGGCCGACGTCGCCCTGCTGTCGCGGGCGGCCGGCGACGGCGTCGTCACCTGGCGTCTGAGCGGCGTGACCTCGACGGTCGCGAACGGTGCGGCGCACGCCGACATCGGCGCGGGCGTGAATCATGCGCGCATCACCGGCTCCCAGTTCGTCGGGGGGCGGTTGCGGCTGGCCGACGGGTTCGCAGAGCCGTCCACGCTGCTCTACAGCGACTCCGTGGAGCGCGGGGTCGAGACCACGGTGCCCGAGGCCGGGGACCGGGTGCTGATCGCCGACGTGCTGAGCGTGTGAGCGGCGGCCATGATGGACGACAGGGAGGACCTGGAGTGAACGACACGGCAGCTGCCACGCGCCTCGGCGACCGCATCCGCGTTCCGCGCACGCGCGCCCGCATCGGTGTGACCCGGCGCGACATCACGCCCCCGGTGGGCATCCGCGCCAAGAACTGGGGCCCCGCCGACTGGGAGCGCTCCGAGGGGGCGCATCGCCCGTTCGAGCTGACCGCGCTCGCGGTGATCGGGGCCGACGAGCGCCCCCGCGTGCTGCTCGCGGTCGATGGCACCTGGTGGCGCCGGGTCGCCGACGAGCAGGGGGTGCGCGGCGCGATCCTCGACGGTCTCGGCCTGGAACCCGACCAGCTCATGCTGTCGCTGTCGCACACGCACGCCGGCGCGGTGCTGTGCGCCGCCGACGCGCACCTGCCCGGGGGCGAGCTCATCCCCGGCTACCTGGAGGCGCTGTCCGCCGCCGGGGTCGCCGCCGGACGGGAAGCGCTCGACGGCGCCCGCCCCGGAATGATCGAGTGGACCACGGGCACCTGCACCCTCGCCGCGGAACGGGAGCTCGACCTCGACGGACGGGCGCTCGTGGGCTACAACCCGCTGGGCACCGCCGATGACACCGTGACCATCGGTCGCATCAGCGTCGACGGCCGGGTGCGGGCGACCCTGGTGAACTACGCCTGCCACCCGACCACGCTCGCCTGGCAGAGCCGCGAGGTGTCGCCGGACTACGTCGGGGCGATGCGCGAGATCGTCGAGACCGCGACCGGTGAGCCGTGCCTGTTCGTGCAGGGGGCATCGGGCGAGCTGGCCCCGCGCGAGCAGTACACGGGAGACGTGACCGTGGCCGACCGGCACGGACGCTCGCTCGGACACGCGGTCCTCGCCGCGCTCGACGCCCTGCCGCTGCCGGGCGAGGAGCTGACGCTGGACGGTGTGGTCGAGTCGGGCGCGCCGCTCGCGATCTGGACGGGGCGGCCGGTCGACCACACCGTCCAGCGTCAG
>NZ_SSDO01000417.1:0-215 GCF_004794395.1 Microbacterium sp. K41
CGGTGGGGTCGCCCGCCGCGGTGCCTCCGACCGCGGTTCCTCCGGTGCAGCCTTCCGCCGTGCAGCCGCCGCCGGTGCCGCCGGTGCAGCCTCCCGCGGTGCCTCCGGTGGGGTCGCCCGCCGCGGTGCCTCCGGTGCCGCCGCCCGCCGTGCCTCCGGTGGGGTCGCCCGCGGTGCAGCCTCCCGCGGCGCCTCCGGTGGAGATCGGAAGAGCA
>NZ_SSDO01000418.1:0-23008 GCF_004794395.1 Microbacterium sp. K41
CGCCGCGGCCACCGCGAGTCGTCCGTCCGCGTCGACGGCGGGGCGGTACAGCGTGGCGCGGAGGGCGCTGCGGGCGCTCAGCGTGCCGACGAGGTGCCCGTGGTGGACCACGGTGACCATGTCGACGTCCGCCTCGGTGATCACGTCGAACGCGTGCCGCTCCGAGCCGATGTCGTCGGCGTCGATCGACGGGCTGCCGCGGTGGACAAGGTCGCCCAGCTGCGCGTCGGGGAGGGCGGTCGCGAGGCGGGTCGCCGGCAGGATGCCGAGGATCCGCTCCACGTCGATCGGGCCGGACCCGTGGGCGACCACGATCCCGTGACCGCTGGTGGCCGGCAGCAGTCGCAGCGCCTCGGCCACCGTGGCGTGCGGGGGCAGCACGATCGGCGTGTCCCACAGCACGGGCTGGCTCTTCACATCGCGGATCGCCGCGTCGAGCTCCTGCAGCGGGAGGTCCTGCGGCAGCACGCCGAGCGCACCGCGCCGGGCGAGCACCGCGGCGAGGCGGGGCCCGGTGACCGAGTTCATGTTCGCGGCCACCAGCGGCAGGGTCGCCGGGGTGCCGTCGTGCGGGGCCAGATCGACCTGGAGCCGACTGGTGACGCCCGACCGGCGCGGCACCAGGAAGACGTCCGAATAGGTCAGATCGACGGTGGGCTGCGCGCCTGAGAACTCCATGCCTCCACGGTACCGAGATCGGGACGGCGCGGGCGGGTGGCTTCGACGATTACCCGGGCGAAACAGGTTAGGCTTGGTGGTCGAGAGTGTGCGCGCCCGAACGCATTCCTGCGTCGTGCCTCCGCACCGAAGATCTTCAGCGATGAAAGAGGGCGATAGAGCGTGTCGAACCAGGTGACCGGCGTCGGTGGCGACGGGGGGTTCGGAGCCAATTCCTGGCTCGTCGAAGAGCTCTACGAGCAGTTCAAGGAGAACCGCGACTCGGTCGACAAGGAGTGGTGGCCCATCCTGGAGCAGTACGACTCCGAGGCCACGGCCGCCGGGACGAGCGCGACCGGATCCGCTCCGGCTGACACCGCAGCCGCACCCGCGCATCCGGTCACCGCGCCCATCCCCGTGATCGGTGCGCAGCCTGTCGCCCGCACCACGGCCAAGCCCGCCGCGGCCGCCCCGATCCCCGCGCAGGCGCCGAAGCCCAAACCCGAGTCGAAGGAGCCGGTCGAGTCCTCCGAAGAGGACAAGGTCACGCCGCTGCGCGGTCTGCCCAAGACCCTCGCCGCGAACATGGACGAGTCGCTCACCGTCCCCACCGCGACCAGCGTCCGCACCGTCCCCGCCAAGCTGATGATCGACAACCGCATCGTCATCAACAACCACATGGCCCGCACGCGCGGCGGCAAGGTCAGCTTCACGCACCTCATCGGCTGGGCGCTCATCCGCACGCTCGACGAGTTCCGCAGCCAGAACGTGTTCTACGCCGAGGTCGACGGCAAGCCCTCCGTCGTCGCCCCCGCGCACGTCAACCTCGGCATCGCGATCGACCTGCCCAAGCCCGACGGCACGCGCGCCCTCATGGTGCCGAGCATCAAGCGCGCCGACACCATGACCTTCACCGAGTACCTCGCCGCGTACGAAGACCTGGTCACCCGCGCCCGCGGCAACAAGCTCACCGCCACCGACTTCCAGGGCACCACGGTGTCGCTCACCAACCCGGGCGGCATCGGCACGGTGCACTCGGTGCCGCGTCTCATGAAGGGCCAGGGCTGCATCATCGGCGCCGGCGCCCTCGAGTACCCGGCCGAGTTCCAGGGCGCGAGCGAGAAGACGCTCAACGAGCTCGCGATCGGCAAGACCATCACCCTCACCAGCACCTACGACCACCGTGTCATCCAGGGCGCAGGGTCCGGCGAGTTCCTGAAGAAGGTGCACGAGCTGCTGATCGGGCAGCGCGGGTTCTACGACGACATCTTCGCCGCGCTGCGCATCCCGTACGCGCCGATCCGCTGGAACCCCGACATCGCCGTCGACCTGGCCGAGCGCGTCGACAAGCAGTCCCGCGTGCAGGAGCTGATCAACTCCTTCCGCGTGCGCGGCCACCTGATGGCCGACATCGACCCGCTCGAGTACGTGCAGCGCTCGCACCCCGACCTGGAGATCGAGAGCCACGGGCTGACCTTCTGGGACCTCGATCGCGAGTTCGTCACGGGCGGCTTCGGCGGGCGCCGCGTGGCGAAGCTGCGCGACATCCTCGGCGTGCTGCGCGACTCGTACTGCCGCACGCTCGGCATCGAGTACATGCACATCCAGGACCCGGAGCAGCGCCGCTGGTTCCAGGAGAAGGTCGAGGTCAAGTACCAGAAGCCCGGCCACGACGAGCAGCTGCGGGTGCTCCGCAAGCTGAACGAGGCCGAGGCGTTCGAGACCTTCCTGCAGACGAAGTTCGTCGGCCAGAAGCGGTTCTCGCTGGAGGGCGGCGAGTCGCTCATCCCGCTGCTCGACGAGATCCTCCAGGGCGCGGCGACCGCGGGCCTCGAGGGCGCGGCGATCGGCATGGCCCACCGCGGCCGCCTCAACGTGCTGACCAACATCGCCGGCAAGACCTACGGCCAGGTGTTCCGGGAGTTCGAGGGCACGCAGATGCCCGGCAACCAGCGCGGCTCCGGCGACGTGAAGTACCACCTCGGCACGGAGGGCACGTTCGTCGCCGACGACGGCTCCTCGCTCCCGGTGTACCTCGCCGCCAACCCCTCGCACCTCGAGACCGTCGACGGCGTGCTGGAGGGCATCGTCCGCGCCAAGCAGGACCGTAAGCCGATCGGCACGTTCGCCTGGCTGCCCATCCTCGTGCACGGCGACGCGGCCTTCGCCGGTCAGGGCGTCGTCGTGGAGACCCTGCAGATGTCGCAGCTGCGCGGCTACCGCACGGGCGGCACCATCCACGTCGTGGTCAACAACCAGGTGGGCTTCACGACCACCCCGAGCGACGCCCGCACCTCGGTGTACGCGACCGACGTGGCCAAGACGATCCAGGCGCCCATCTTCCACGTGAACGGCGACGACCCCGAGGCCGTCATCCACGTCGCGCAGCTGGCGTTCGAGTACCGCGAGCGCTTCCACCGCGACGTCGTGATCGACCTGGTCTGCTACCGCCGTCGCGGTCACAACGAGGGCGACGACCCGTCGATGACGCAGCCGCTCATGACCGACCTCATCCAGGCCAAGCGGTCGGTGCGCCGCCTGTACACGGAGTCGCTGGTCGGTCGCGGTGACATCACCGAGGAGGAGTACGACGAGGCCAAGGCCGACTTCCAGAACCGCCTGGAGATCGCTTTCGCCGAGACGCACGCCGCCGAGACGGGTGCCACGCCGATCGCGCCCGAGCTCCCGCCGGTCGAGGACCAGGTGGGCGCACCCGAGATCACCGGCGTCCCCGCCGAGGTCATCCAGCTGATCGGTGACGCGTTCGTGAACAAGCCCGAGGGCTTCACGGTGCACCCGAAGATCCAGCAGCTGCTGGAGAAGCGCCTCGACATGAGCCGCAACGGCAACATCGACTGGGGCTTCGGCGAGCTCCTCGCCTTCGGGTCGCTGCTGGTCGAGGGCACCCCGGTGCGGCTCGCCGGACAGGACTCGCGCCGCGGCACGTTCGTCCAGCGCCACGCCGCGCTGCACGACCGCGCGAACGGCCAGGAGTGGCTGCCGCTGTCGAACCTGTCCGACGCGCAGGGCCGCTTCTTCGTCTACGACTCCCTGCTCAGCGAGTACGCCGCGCTCGGGTTCGAGTACGGCTACTCGGTCGAGGCGCCCGAAGCGCTCGTGCTGTGGGAGGCGCAGTTCGGCGACTTCGTCAACGGCGCCCAGTCGGTCATCGACGAGTACATCTCCGCCGCCGAGCAGAAGTGGGGTCAGCAGTCCAGCGTCACGCTCCTGCTCCCCCACGGCTACGAGGGCCAGGGACCGGATCACTCCTCCGCCCGCATCGAGCGCTTCCTGCAGCTGTGCGCTCAGGAGAACATGATCGTCGCTCGTCCATCGACCCCGGCCTCGCACTTCCACCTGCTGCGCCGCCAGGCCTACGCCCGTCCGCGCAAGCCGTTGATCGTGTTCACCCCGAAGGCGATGCTGCGCCTGCGCGGGGCGACGAGCCCGGTGGAGGCCTTCACGCAGGGCCGTTTCGAGCCGGTCATCGACGACGACCGCGGTCTCGACCGTTCGGCCGTCAAGCGCGTGCTCGTGCACTCGGGCAAGGTGCACTGGGATCTGCGCGCCGAGCTGGAGAAGAACCCGAACCCCGAGGTGGCCCTGGTGCGCCTGGAGCAGCTGTACCCGACGCCGATCGACGAGCTCAAGGCCATCACCGATTCCTACCCGAACGCCGAGCTCGTGTGGGTGCAGGAGGAGCCGGAGAACCAGGGTGCCTGGCCGTTCCTCGCGCTCGCATTCGCGGATGTCCCCGGCGACCGCACGTTCCGTCCGATCTCGCGCCCGGCGTCCGCCTCGCCCGCGACCGGATCGTCGAAGGTGCACGCCGCGGAGCAGGCGACGCTGCTGCGCTCGGCCGTCACCCTCGGCTGACCGTTCGGCCGCAACGGGCGCCGCGACCACTCGGTCGCGGCGCCCGTTCCCGTTGCGGCGAGGGCGGTCTCAGTACCAGATGTCGAGCGACGGGGCGGGGAATGCGGCCAGGGCCCGGTCGAGCGCCCCCACGGCCTCCGGGGAGCCGCTGATGCGGCCGGCACCCGCCAGCGAGGCCGCGCGCACGCTGCCCGCGTACAGCGACGACAGCGCCGACACCGAGAGCGTGACGTCCGCCTCCTCGCCCGAGGCCGACTCGACCTCGGCACGCCCCGCGCCGTCCACCCGCATGCGCCACTCCCCCTCGGAGAAGCCCAGCGGGTCTTCCACCCGGATCACGACGTCGAGCGGAGACGAGTACCGGCGCCCCGTGAGGGCGGCAGGCACATCGAGGATGCGCAGCCAGCCGTGGTCGTGCACGATCTGGGTGACGCCGCGCGGGTCGGCGACCAGCCACGGCAGCGCATCATCGAGCGGGCGCAGGTCGGCGGTCACCTCGTCCACCAGGTCGTGCTGCAGCGCGAACCGCCACAGCATCGCGGTCGACTCCGGAGTCTCGGCGACCAGCAGTCGCACGTGCAGGGCGAACCGGAACGACTCGCCCTTCTCGCTGACCGCGTACGCCATCACACCGCGGACTACGCCGTCGGCGTCGACGTGTCGTACGCCCCGCACGCGGTCACGGTCGGTGTCCGACGACTGCAGACCGGCGAGGCCCGTCCAGCGCGCACGCCACCCCGGCACCTGTCCCGACCGCGCACCGCGCGAGCGCTCGTGCACCGCGCCGAGCTCCTGCGCGAGCTGCTCACGATCCAGGTACTCGATGCGCCCCTGCGGTGCCGGGCCGTCCCAGCCCGCGCGCCGCGTATCGACCGTGAACCGCGCGACCGGCACGGCAGACCCGAATCCGTAGCGGCCGTAGATCGTCGCCTCCGATGCCGTGAGCCCGGCGACCGCGACCCCGGCGTCTGCGGCGGCGCGCAGCTCGCCCTCCAGCAGGGCGCGGGCGATACCGCGGCGCCGGTGCGTCCCGGAGACCGTGACCCCGCTGATCGCCCACAGGCCGATCTCGCCGCCGGGCACCGTCATGGGCGTCACCCAGGAGTCGATCGTGGCGACGGGGTGCGGCGCGGTCGCCGCGTCACGCTCATAGACCCCGATGTTGCGGCGGCTGCGCACGGTGGGCAGCCCGTCCGCAAGAGTCTCGGCGGTGGGTTCCGCGCCCAGGAAGCCGCGGGCCAGCGCGCGCTGGAACGCTTCGACCGCCGCGGCGTCATCCAGGTCGAGCACCCGGTAGTCGAGCCCCTCCCCTGCCAGACGGTCGACGGAGGTCTGATCGGCGGGGATCCCGCGTGCATCGATGAGGGCCATGCGACCAGCCTATTGGCCGCCGCCGACGCGCGAGCGGGCCAGTCAGTGCTGCGCGGCCTGCACCTCGCGCAGGCGGGCGAACACCTGGTCGCGCAGCTCCTCGGGAGCGGTCTCCTTGCAGGCGCGCGCCACGACCTCGGTGAGTGTGGTGGCCACGAGCGCCTCGTCCCGGCAGGACGGGCAGTTCTCGAGATGCTCGCGGATCTCGGCGTGCTCGGTCTTGCACACCTCGTTGCGGAGGTACTCCTCCAGATCCTGACGGGCCTTGTCGCAGCCGCAGTCGCTCATTTCGTGCTCCTCGGTTCAGCCGCGGCGATGCCTCGCTCGGCGGCATAGTCGGCCAGCAGCTCCCGCAGCATCCGCCTGCCACGGTGCAGACGGCTCATCACGGTGCCGATGGGGGTCTTCATGATGTCGGCGATCTCCTGATACGCGAAGCCCTCGACATCCGCCAGATACACCGCCAGCCGGAAGTCCTCCGGGACGGACTGCAGCGCATCCTTCACGACCGAGGCCGGCATGCGGTCGATCGCCTCGGCTTCGGCGGAGCGACTGTGCGAGGCGGTGGTCGACTCGGCACCGCCGAGCTGCCAGTCCTCGAGCTCGTCGATGGTGCCCTGGAACGGCTCGCGCTGACGCTTGCGGTAGATGTTGATGTACGTGTTCGTCAAGATGCGGTACAGCCAGGCCTTGAGGTTCGTGCCCTGGGAGAAGGTCGACCACGACCCGTACGCCTTCACGAAGGTCTCCTGCACCAGGTCGGCGGCGTCCGCCGGGTTCCTGGTCATGCGCATGGCCGCCGCGTACAGCTGGTCCATGAAGGGGAGCGCCTGCTCCTCGAACTCGCGTCGAGGGTCGCCGACGGTGTCTGCGGTTGCGGTGTCATCCATCACCGGCCAGTCTAGGCCGCGGAGGTCGATCACCTCGCGCTCCAACGTCGCGGGCATGCCCATCCCTTCCTGCCTCGGGTGCGCCGCTTCTCACGATGACGGCGTCCTGTTTACTAAGGTGAGAACCGATGAGCGCCAAAAGGTATTCCCCCTCCCGTGTGCAGGGCGCCTATCCCGCGCCCACCACCGACGCGCCGGTGCGCGCCGAGCTCACGATCCCCGGATCGAAGTCTCTGACGAACCGTGAGCTCATCATCGCGGCGATCGCCGACGGTCCGGGGCGTCTGATCGCCCCGCTCCACAGCGACGACTCCCAGCGCATGATCGAGGCCCTGCGCGCCCTCGGCGTCGGCGTGGAGGAGGTCGACGGCGGTCACGAGTTCGGTCCCGATCTGGTCGTCACCCCGGCGAAGCTACACGGCGGTGTCACCATCGACTGCGGTCAGGCGGGCACGGTCATGCGTTTCATCTCCCCGCTCGCGGGTCTCGCCGAGAACGACGTGCACCTCACGGCCCACGAGACCGCGCTGCATCGTCCGATGGGCGGCCTGATCAGCGCCCTGCGCGACCTCGGGGTCGACATCGACGACGAGGGCACCTGGGCGCTGCCGTTCACCATCCGCGGGCACGGCCGGATCCGCGGCGGCCGGGTCGAGATCGACGCCTCCGCCTCCAGCCAGTTCGTGTCGGGCCTGCTGCTCGCCGCCCCGCGCTTCGACGTCGGCCTGCACCTCGTGCACACGGGCGAGCGGCTGCCGAGCCTGCCCCACATCGACATGACGATCGAGGCGCTGAGCCGCCGCGGCATCCGCATCGAGCGCCCGGCCGTCGGCGAGTGGCTGGTCGAGGCCGGCGTGCCGCGTGCGAAGGAGATCGCGATCGAGCCGGATCTGTCGAACGCCGCGCCGTTCCTCGCCGCCGCGCTCGTCACGGGCGGAGCGGTGTCGATCACCGGCTGGCCGGCGCACTCGACGCAGCCCGGCGCGCTCCTGCCGGAGATCCTGCAGAGCGCCGGCGCCCACGTGTCCCGCCACGGTGGCACCCTCACGGTGCGCGCGGGCACGAGCATCCGCGGCCTCGACATCGACCTCTCCGCGGCGAGCGAGCTCACGCCCACGCTGGTCGGTCTCGCGGCATTCGCAGAGTCCCCGACCACGATCCGCGGCATCGGGCACATCCGCCTGCACGAGACCGACCGCATCGCGGCGCTCGTAGGGAACCTGCGCGCGCTGGGCGGCACCGCCGAGGAGCTTCCCGACGGCCTGCGGATCGTGCCCTCCCCCCTGCGCGGGGGTACGTGGCCCGCGCACCACGATCACCGTATGGCGACGACGGGGGCCCTCATCGGACTGCGGGTGCCCGGCGTCGAGATCGATGACATCGGCACGACCGCGAAGACCCTCCCGGAGTTCACGATGCTCTGGGAGCGGATGCTGCGAGGCTGACGGTGAGCTGGCTCGACGACACCGACCTCGACGACGACTTCGAGGAGTACGACGAGAGCGCGATCCGCACGCGTCCGAACCCGAAGGCGAACCGTCCGCGCACCAAGCGCCGACCAGCGCACGAGGACGCCCAGATCGGCCGCGTGCTCGGCGTCGATCGTGGACGCTATTCCGTCCTCCTCGACGAGGGCACGGCCGAGGAGCACACGATCACGGCCGCGCGCGCTCGCGAACTGCGGCGCACGCCGATCGTGACCGGCGATCAGGCTCGCGTCGTGGGCGACACCTCGGGCGCCGAGGGCACGCTCGGGCGGATCGTGGGCATCCTCGACCGCACGTCCCTGCTGCGCCGCAGCGCCGACGACACCGACCAGGTCGAACGCGTGATCGTGGCCAACGCCGACCAGATGCTCGTGGTCGTCGCCGCCGCCGACCCGGAGCCGAGGGCCCGCCTGGTCGACCGCTACCTCGTCGCGGCGCTCGACGCGGGCATCCGCCCGCTGCTGGTCGTGACGAAGACCGACCTCGCCGACCCCGCGGAGTTCCTCGCCCACTTCGACGGCCTCGACCTGCGCGTCTTCACCAGCGCACGCGACGAGATGCCCGTGGCGGAGATCGGCGAGGCGCTGGTCGGCCACTCGACCGTCTTCGTCGGTCACTCCGGCGTCGGGAAGTCGACGCTCGTCAACGCGCTGGTCCCGTCCGCCGGCCGCGCGACTGGTCACGTCAACCAGGTCACCGGCCGTGGGCGCCACACCTCCTCGTCGACCGTGTCGCTGCGCTACGAGGGTCCGGACGGCACGGGATGGGTCATCGACACTCCCGGTGTGCGCTCGTTCGGCCTCGGACACGTCGATCCCGCCAACATCCTGGCGGCGTTCACGGAACTCGCCGTGATCGCGGAGAACTGCCCCCGAGGCTGCACCCACCTGCCCGATGCGCCGGACTGCGCCCTCATCGAGGCCGCGGAGCGCGGAGAGCTGAGCGAGACGGGCCGCGCGCGCCTCGACTCGCTGCAGCGCCTCCTGCAGACGTTCGCCGACAAGGCGGAGCAGACTCCCGGCCGATAAAGTGGACGGGTGACTGAGCGCCTGGAACCCGGTACTGCCGCCCCCGACTTCACCCTCCTCGACCAGGACGGGAACCCCGTCTCCCTGGCCGACCTGCGCGGCCGCAAGACCGTGCTCTACTTCTACCCCGCTGCGATGACCCCCGGGTGCACGACCGAGGCCTGCGACTTCCGCGACAGCATCTCGTCGCTGCAGGGTGCCGGCTACCAGGTCGTCGGGGTCTCCCGCGACGACCCCGCCACCCTGACCACCTTCCGCGAACGCGACGCTCTCACGTTCCCGCTGCTCAGCGACCCCGACCACGCGGTCCACGAGGCGTACGGCGCCTGGGGCGAGAAGATGAACTACGGCAAGGTGGTCGAGGGCGTGATCCGTTCGACCTTCGTGCTTGACGAGGAGGGCGTGATCACGCTCGCGCAGTACAACGTGAAGGCCACGGGCCACGTGGCGCGACTGCGCAAGCAGCTCGGCATCGACGCGTGAGCATGGCGCCGTGGGGCGTCACTCCGCCCCGCGGCGCTCGCCTTCGCGTCGCGCGCTGGAGATGAGCAGCGCGAAGCCGACGACTCCCGGAACCGCGAGTCCCAGCACGAACGCCCACGGCACCGGCTGCACCGTGAGCGATCCCAGCGCCAGGGCGACCGCGAGCACCTGAGCCACCACCCCGCCGGAGCGCGCCCACGACCGCCCGGAACGCGTCCCCACGGCGAACGCGACGAGGGCCGCTGCGCCGATCAGGGTCAGCACGATGAGCGCGATCGCCGTCGTCGACGACGCCGCGTCCCCCGCACCGAGACCGGCCACCTCGATCGCCGCGAACACGACGAGCGCGGCGGCTTCCAGAGCGAGCACCGCGGACGCGGCGAGGGCGATTCCCGGTGCGCGCACGGGGTCCTCCTGGGGGTGCAAAGCAGAGAAAACCCTTGATTTCAGGGTATCCATGTAACAGAATAGAGAAAGTCATGTGCTCCCACAGCGGCGTGGGGCGAACGTTCGCGTTCGCATCACAATCGGCGGGCATCCGCCCGCATCTCAACAGGGTAGCGGAACCCGAACCGCCGCCCGAATCGAGAAGTCGCATCGCGACATCTCATGAAATCCACACCGAGGAGCCCCCATGGACTGGCGCGATAAGGCCGCCTGCCTGACCGTCGACCCCGAGCTTTTCTTTCCCGTCGGCAACACCGGACCGGCCGTCGACCAGATCGAGAAGGCCAAGACGGTCTGCGCCACGTGCACCGTCACCGAGATCTGCCTGCAGTACGCCCTGGAGACCAGCCAGGACTCGGGCGTCTGGGGCGGCCTGTCCGAGGACGAGCGGCGCGCACTCAAGCGCCGCGCCGCTCGCGCCCGCCGCGCCTCCTGACGACTTCGAAGCGGCCTGAGATCAGATCTCAGGCCGCTTCCGTCTGTCCGGTGTCCGCGTTCAGCGCTCCAGCCATCGCAGCGGGATGTCGATGACCACCTCGGTGCCCTCACCCTCGCTGCCGCGCCACTCGATCGACCCGCCGAGCTCCCCCTGGATGAGCGTGCGGATGATCTGCGTGCCGAGGCCCTGACCGACGCGCCCCTCCGGCAGCCCGTGGCCGGTGTCGCGCACGGTGACGCGGAGGTTGTCCTCGGTGCGCTGGGCGTCGATGGTCACCGAGCCCTCCTGACCCGCGAGCCCGTGCTCCACTGCGTTCGTGACGACCTCCGTCAGCGCGAGGGCGAGCGGCGTGGCGTACTCGCTCGGCAGCACCCCGAAGCGCCCCGTCGACTGCGTCCGAGCCCGGGTGTTCGGCGCGGACGCCACCTCTGCGACCAGCTTGAGGACCCGATCGAACACCTCGTCGAAGTCGACCTTCTGGGTGAGTCCCTGGGCCAGCGTGTCGTGCACGACAGCGATCGCGTCGACCCGGCGCATGGCCTGCGTGAGCGCGTCTCGGGCCTCGTCGGAGTGCGTGCGACGCGCCTGGATCCGCAGCAGCGACGCCACGGTCTGCAGGTTGTTCTTCACCCGGTGGTGGATCTCCCGGATGGTCGCGTCCTTCGTGATCAGCTCCTGCTCCTGATGCCGCAGTTCCGAGACATCGCGGCAGAGCACGATCGCGCCGATGCGGGTGCCGTGGTCCTTCAGCGGGATCGCGCGCAACGAGACGGTCACACCGCGCGCCTCGATGTCGGTGCGCCACGGTGCGCGGCCGGTGACGACGACCGGCAGCGACTCGTCGACCTGCCGCGAGGGCGGTACCAGCCGGGTCGTGACCTCCGCGAGCGATTCCCCCTCGAGCTCGTCGTCGAATCCCATGCGGTTGAACGCCGAGAGCGCGTTCGGGCTCGCGAAGGTGGTGATCCCGTCGACGTCGATGCGGATCAGGCCGTCGGACGCACGCGGCGCTCCGCGACGGGGTGAGGTCGGTGCGGCCGGGTCGGGGAAGCTGCCGTCCGCGATCATGCGGAACAGGTCGTTCGCGCACTCGTCGAACGTGATCTGCTGCCGCGACGGCGTGCGGACCTCGCCGAGGTTGGTGTGGCGGGTCACGACCCCGATGACGGAGGGCGCCACGTCGTCGCCGCGGCGGGTGATCACGATCGGAACCGCCCGCACGCGCGTGGGCGTCTCCTCGAACCAATCCGGCGAGGAGGAGTCCACGATCTCCGCCGACTCGAAAGCGCCCTGGACCTGCGTGCGCCACTGCGGACGAACACGCTCGCCGACGATGTCCCGGTAGAACAGCGTCGCCGCGCCGCTCGGACGGGCGTGGGCGACGGCGATGAAGGACCCGTCCTCCGTCTGGATCCACAGCACGATGTCCGCGGAGGCCAGGTCGGCGAGGAGCTGACCGTCACCGGCAAGACGGTGCAGCCACTCGATGTCGTCGTCGGTCAGAAGGCCCTGGGTCTGGGCGAGGTCGCTGAGGGTTGACACCTACCCAGCCTAGGCCGCACCGCCTCAGAGGATGGCCAGCGACGTCGCCCGCCATCGTCGATCGAGCCCTTCGAGTCGCACCGCGACCGCCCTGGTCCGTCCGGGACCTGCCACGACGACGACCGCTTCGATCACGCCGTCGACCGGCTCCGTGACCCGGAGCGAACGGATCACGAACGTCGGTCGCGCCGGCGGCACACCCCGCGCGCTCCTCGCCCGTGCCGCCAGGTTCGAACGCACGACCAGACTCCGGTACGCGTCCTCGCTGAACCATCGCGCGAGCTGATCGATCTCCCGCACACCGGCGAGCACTTCCAGGACGCCGTGCGTGAGACGGCGCAGCAGCGGTGCGGGATCGGGAAGCTGACGCGTGGGCGTCGGCTGCGGGGCGAAGTACTCGTGAAGCATCATGGCGAACTCTCCGGTCGGCGGACGAACGGCGACAGTCGAGCACGCGCGAGCACCCGCGCGGGGGCGATCAGCGGAACTATGTGGATAACTCGTACATCCGACCCGCGCTCCCCCTACGCTCTGTCGGGTGCACTGGGACCGCCTCTTCGACGACCTCGAGAGCCAGCTCGCCTCGGAGTGGGAGGCGGAGCGCGCCGCGCTGGATGCGGAGTCCGAGCGGCTCCGCATCTCCCGACTCGACCTGCACTCGCGTCTCCGGCAGCTCTGCGCCGCCGACGCCGACGCGGTCGTCGACCTGGCGGACGGCCACCGGCTTCCGGTGACGCTCCGATCCCTCGGCGTCGACTGGATCGCAGCGGTCTCGCGGGTACCGCAGGAGGCGAGGGCTGCCGCGTCGGCCCTGCTGATTCCCCTCCCCGCGATCACGGGTCTCGCCGTCGACCACGGCGCCATGCTCTCCAGCCTCGACGAGCATCGGCCCGCCGAGCGCACCCTCCGCGAGCGTATGCCGATCGGCTTCGTGCTGCGCGACCTCGCGCGACGACGCGTACCCGTCCACCTGACCACACGGCACGGAGACGACGTGCACGGCACGATCGATCGCGCCGCCGCCGATCACCTTGATCTGGCGCTGCACGACACCGGGGAGTCGCGGCGAGCCGCTGCGGTGCGCGGGTTCCGCATCGTCCCGTACGCGGCGCTCGTCGTCGTGCGCTTCTCCGGCGATCAGCGCGTGTGAGCCGCGGACGTTCCCCACACCTCGGGGAAGCTCGCGGTCTGCGACTGACGCCACAGCGCCATCCTGCGTGCCTCTTCCGACTGCTCGGCGAGGTACCCCTCGATGCTGGCCTCCTCCACGCGCCAGCGCGCGGGCGAACCCAGTTGCGCGCCGCGCAGTCGCCCCTCGTGGATGAGGCCGATCACCTCGGCCACGTCGATGCTCAGGAGCTCCGCGACCTGCGCGGGAGCGAGGAACTGCGGTGCGGGGGTCGGAGCGGGTGTCATACCCACATTCTGGTCGAGGGGCTACCGACGGGGGCGGGTGTCCCGCGTATGTGGATAACTCCGCGAGCCCTCTCCGCGGTTCTGTGACGATATCGCCATGGCTTCCCACTCGCGTCCGCGCCCGGCTTTCCGCGCCGACCTGCGCTTCCTGGTCGGCATCGCCCTCGTCGTCCTCTCGATCGCCGGGGTATGGCTGCTCGTCGCGGCATCCGACCGGACCGAACCGCTCCTGCAGGCGCGGCGGACCATCGCGCGCGGCGAGGTTCTCACCGCTGACGACTTCGAGGTTGCCCAGGTCAGCATCGGCGCACTCACGGATCGGTACGTGGGTCCAGGTCGGCTCGAGCCGGGGCAGATCGCGCGGCGCACGCTCACGAAGGGCGAGCTGCTCCCCCGGTCCGCGGTGGCCGACGAGAAGGACGACCGCACCACCACCGTCGTGATCGAGACCACGACCGCGATCCCCGATTCGATCGGCCCCGGCGCCGACGTCGAGGTGTGGCAGGCGCCCGCGAGAGACGACGGCAGGACGTTCGACGCCCCGCGCGTCCTCGTCGGCGACGCGGTGGTGCGGACGGTCCTCGAAGACGACGGCATGCTGGCGGAGAGCGGCACGAAGGTGGAGATCGTCGTCGACCGGACCGACGTCGCCGACGTGCTCGCGGCCGCCACCGGGGGCGCCGCGCTCTCCGTGATCCCTGTCGGTGCCGGATCGTGATGGTCCTGGTCGCGCTCCCGAAGGATCGGGCGGACCAGCTCGCCGCCGAGCTCCTCCTGGAAGGAGTGGACGCGGTCGCCATCGATGGTCCGTCGAGCGTTCGCGAGCATCTTCACGCCGGCGTGGATGCGGTGATCGTTCCCGCCTCGCGAGACGCGCTGACTCCGGACCTGATCGCCGCATGTGACCGGGCGGGTGTCCGTATCGTGGCGCTCGGCGACTCCGACAGTCGTCTCCTGGCACGACTCGGCCTTCCGTCGGCGCTGCGCACGGACGCCCCCGGTTGGGAGGTGGCGGCAGCGCTCCACGCGGAGGCCTCGCCCGCCGTCGCCGAGACGCCTCGGAGCGCCTCCCCGAGGATCATCGCGGTCTGGGGGCCCCAGGGAGCTCCCGGCCGCTCGACGGTCGCGATCCAGTTGGCCGTGGAGCTGGCGCGCACGGGCCGCCGCACAGCGCTGCTGGATGCGGACACGGTCGCTCCCTCGCTCGCGCTTCTCCTCGGGCTCGGCGACGACGCCCCGGGAATCGCCGCTGCCTGCCGCCGCGCGGAGACCGGGGCACTCGACAGCGCCGAGCTCGCCAGGCTGGCGGCACGCGTCGGCGCGGGCGGTGTGGAGTTCGACGTGCTGTGCGGCATCAATCGTCCGACTCGCTGGCCCGAACTCTCGGCGCATCGACTCCACGTCCTCCTCGCGGCCTGCCGGGAGTGGGCGGAGGAGACGGTGGTCGACGTGGCAGCCGCGGTCGACGCCGACGACGAGGCGACCTACGATCTGGTCGGCCCTCGCCGCCACGCGGCAACCGCGGCGACCCTCGCCGAAGCCGACCGCATCGTGGCCGTCGCGGCCGCCGACCCGGTCGGCATCAGCCGCTTCCTCCGAGACCACGCCGAGGTCCGCCGACTCGTCGGCTCCACGCCCATCACGGTGGTGGTCAACGCCGTACGCCCCGGGCCGCTCGGCATCGACGCCCGGGGACAGGTGCGCCGGACTCTCGAACGGTTCGCCGGGATCACCGACATCGTCTTCCTGCCGTTCGACCAGCGCGCAGCAGACGCGGCCCTGCTGCACGCGCGGCCCATGGCCGACCTCACACCGCGTTCCGCCCTCGTCGCGGGGGTGCGTCGACTCGCGCTGTCGCTCTCCCCCGCGCCCGCCGTCGCCGCGCCTACTGGCGGTAGCTCGAGAGGAAGTTCCCCAGTCGCTCGACGGCTTCGCTCAGCACTCGCGGCTCTGGCAGGGTCACCAACCGCAGGTGATCGGGGTTCGGCCAGTTGAATCCGGTGCCCTGCACGACCAGGATGTGCTCCGACACCAGCAGGTCGTACACCAGCTTCGCGTCGTCACGGATCTCATGCACCTCGGGGTCGAGACGCGGGAAGGCGTACAGCGCTCCCTGAGGCTTCACGCACGTCACCCCCGGGATCGCCTCCAGGCCTTCCCATGCGATGTCCCGCTGCTCGTGCAGGCGACCGGTCGGCGCGATCAGCGCATCGATCGACTGCACCCCGGAAAGCGCCGCCTGCACGGCGTGCTGCGCGGGCACGTTCGGGCACAGCCGGGTCGACGCCAGCAGTGTGATGCCCTCGATGAAGCCCTTCGCATGGTCCTGCGGCCCCGTGATCACCATCCACCCCGAGCGGTAGCCCGCCACACGATACGTCTTCGAGAGGCCGTTGAACGTGAGGCACAGCAGGTCGGGCGCGAGGGTCGCCGTGGGGATGTGCACCGCATCGTCGAACAGGATGCGGTCGTAGATCTCGTCCGACAGGATGAGCAGCTGATGCTCCCTGGCGATCTGCACCAGGCCCTCCAGCACCGCGCGCGAGTACACGACACCGGTCGGGTTGTTCGGGTTGATGATGACCATGGCTTTGGTCCGCGGCGTGATCTTGGACCGGAGATCTTCCAGATCGGGCTGCCAGCCGTCGTTCTCATCGCACACGTAGTGCACCGGCGTGCCACCGGCAAGGCTGGTCATGGCGGTCCACAGCGGATAGTCGGGCGTCGGGATCAGCACCTCGTCGCCCTCGTCGAGCAGCGCCTGCATGGTCATGGTGATGAGCTCGGACACGCCGTTGCCGAGGTACACGTCGTCGGGGTCGAACCGCGGGAAGCCCTCGACCTGCTCGTACCGGCTCACCACGGCGCGTCGCGCGGAGATGATGCCCTTGCTGTCGCTGTAGCCGTGCGCCGTGGGGAGGGCTGCCAGCATGTCGTGCACGATCTGATGCGGGGCGTCGAAGCCGAAGATCGCGGGGTTGCCCGTGTTCAGCTTGAGGATCCGGTGGCCCTCTGCCTCCAGTCGCGCCGCCTCGACGAGGGCGTTTCCGCGAATCTCGTACAGGACGTTCTTGAGCTTCGACGACTGGTCGAAGGTGCGCGATGGTGTCATCGATCAAGCCTACAGGGACGAAAGGAGGGCCAATCCGCACGGACTGGCCCTCCTCTCACCCTGCTCGGGTCACTTCTTCTTCTTGCCCTGCGCCCGACGCTGCTCGCGGTTGCCGGCGGCCGGTGCGGGGGCCTCGGTGCGCTGACCGAACGCGCCGCGCGGCGCCTCCTCCTCGGGGGCGGACGGGGGTGTCTGCGCCCGTGCGGCCGCCTGACGCAGACGGTCGGTCGCCGCCTGCTGCACCTGCCCGCGGTCGTTGCGCACCTCGACCTCGCCGGCGTCGTTCGCGGCGGAGTACTCCAGTCGCTGCTCGCCCCCGTCGGTGGCGAGGCCCTTCGCCTCGACCTCCGCGGTCTGCGCATCGCCGACGCGGCGCACCTCGACCTCGAGGTTGTAGAGGTAGCCGACGGACTCCTCCTTGATCTGCCCCATCATCGACTGGAACATCGCGTACCCCTCGCGCTGGTACTCGATGAGCGGGTCGCGCTGGGCCATGGCGCGCAGGCCGATGCCGTCCTTCAGGTAGTCCATCTCGTAGAGGTGGTCGCGCCAGCGGCGGTCGAGCACCTGCAGCACCACACGGCGCTCCAGCTCACGCGTGGCGGCCTCGCCCAGCGACTCCTCGCGCTTCTCGTACGCGATCTTCGCGTCGGACAGCAGTTCGCGCGTGAGACCCTCCGCGGTGATCCCGCCCTTGCGGCCCGCAGCCTCCGACACGACCTCGTCGATGGTCACTCCGACCGGATAGAGCGTCTTGAGCTCGGTCCACAGCGCGTCGAAGTCCCAGCTCTCGTTGTGACCCTCGCCGGTGTGGTCGCGCACGACGCCGCTGATCGCGTCCTCGATGAAGTGCTGCACCCGGTCGGCGATGTCGTCGCCCTGCAGGATGTGGCGACGGTCGGCGTAGATCGCCTCGCGCTGCCGGTTCAGCACGTCGTCGTACTTGAGGACGTTCTTGCGCATCTCGGCGTTGCGCGCCTCGACCTGCGACTGGGCGCTGCGGATCGCGCGGGAGACCAGGCCGGACTCGATCGGCACGTCGTCGGGGAAGTTGGTGCGGGCCAGGATCGCCTCGGCAGCGCCGGACTGGAACAGGCGCATGAGGTCGTCGGTCAGGCTGAGGTAGAACCGGCTCTCGCCCGGGTCGCCCTGACGACCGGAACGACCGCGGAGCTGGTTGTCGATACGACGGGACTCATGCCGCTCCGTGCCGAGGACGTACAGTCCCCCGGCCTCGATGACCTTGGTGGCCTCCTCCGCGACCACGGCCTTCATGGCCTCGTAGGTCTCGTCCCACGCGACCTCGTACTCGTCGGGGGTCTCGACCGGGTCGAGGCCCTTGGACTTCAGTTCCTGCACCGCGAGGAACTCGGCGTTGCCGCCGAGCATGATGTCGGTACCGCGACCGGCCATGTTCGTGGCGACGGTGACGGCCCCCAGGCGGCCGGCGCGCGCGACGATCTCGGCCTCACGCGCGTGGTTCTTCGCGTTCAGGACCTCGTGCTTGATGCCCTTCTTGGCCAGCAGCCGCGAGAGGTACTCGCTCTTCTCGACGCTGACCGTGCCGACGAGCACGGGCTGGCCGGCGGCGTGCCGCTCCGCGATGTCCTCGACGACCTGGGCGAACTTCGCCGTCTCGTTCTTGTAGACGAGGTCGGACTGGTCCTTACGGATCATCGGCCGGTTGGTCGGGATCGGGATGACGCCGAGCTTGTAGGTGGACATGAACTCCGCGGCCTCGGTCTCGGCCGTACCGGTCATGCCGGCCAGCTTCTCGTAGAGGCGGAAGTAGTTCTGCAGGGTGACCGTCGCGAGCGTCTGGTTCTCGGCCTTGACGGGCACGCCCTCCTTGGCCTCGATCGCCTGGTGGATGCCCTCGTTGTAACGGCGGCCCACGAGGATGCGTCCGGTGTGCTCGTCGACGATCATGACCTCGTCGTTCATCACGACGTAGTCGGTGTCGCGCTTGAACAGGGCGAGCGCCTTGATCGAGTTGTTGAGGAACGAGATCAACGGAGTGTTCGCCGACTCGTAGAGGTTGTCGATGCCGAGGTAGTCCTCGACCTTCTCGATGCCCGGCTCGAGCACACCGACCGTGCGCTTCTTCTCGTCGACCTCGTAGTCCACACCGGCCTCGAGCGTGCGGGCGATCTTGGCGAACTCCGCGAACCAGCGGTTCGCCTCGCCCGAGGAGGGTCCGGAGATGATGAGCGGCGTCCGGGCCTCGTCGATGAGGATCGAGTCGACCTCGTCGACGATCGCGAAGAAGTGCTCGCGCTGGACGAGGTCTTCCTTGCGCCAGGCCATGTTGTCGCGCAGATAGTCGAAGCCGAACTCGTTGTTCGTGCCGTAGGTGATGTCGGCGGCGTACTGCTCGCGACGCACCGCCGGAGTCTGCCCGGAGACGATGATGCCGGTGGTCATGCCGAGGGCGCGGTACACGCGTCCCATCAGCTCGGCCTGATAGTTCGCGAGGAAGTCGTTCACGGTGATCACATGCACGCCCTTGCCGGCGATGGCGTTGAGGTAGGCCGGGAAGGTCGCGACCAGGGTCTTGCCCTCACCGGTCTTCATCTCGGCGATGTTGCCGAGGTGGAGCGCCGCGCCACCCATGATCTGCACGTCGTAGGCGCGCATGCCCAGGGTCCGCTTGGCCGCCTCGCGCACTGCCGCGAAGGCCTCCGGCATGAGCTGGTCGAGGGTCTCCCCCTTCTCGTACCGCGCGCGGAGCTCCGCCGTCTCGTTGCGGAGCTCGTCGTCCGTGAGCTCCGAGATGTCGTCTTCCAGGGCGTTCACGGCCTTGACCACCTGATTGAGGCGACGGATGATGCGTCCTTCACCGGCGCGCAGCAGCTTCTCAAGAGGATTGGCCACGGATGTCTCTCCCTGTCATTGGGTCCTTGCCGGCCGCCGAGAGGCGATCGCCAGGCATACTTTGCCATGTTACCGGTCTGTGACCTGCGCGTCGCCTGCACGGCATATCGTGCCGCGCCGCGGCGGTGTTGCCGAGTATGCATATACTCGGCATGCTTCCGTCCGTCACGCAGAGGAGTCCGGCCATGTCCGTCCGCCACAGCCTGCTCGCCATCCTCGATCAGGGCGCCTGCTACGGGTACCAGCTCCGTCACGAGTTCGCCCGTCGAACGGGGTCGACCTGGACCCTGAACGTGGGACAGATCTACAACACGCTCGAACGACTCGAGCGCGACGGCATGGTGCAGCGGGGCGACGCCGACGAGCACGGCCACGTGTACTGGCGGATCACGCCGGACGGATCGGCCGAGGTGGCCCGCTGGCTGTCCGACCCCGTCGAGCGGATCCAACCGGCGCGCGAAGAGCTGGCCGTCAAGGTCGCGATGGCGGCGACGCTCCCCGGGGTCGACGCCGCCGACGTCATCCGCGCGCAGCGCGCGTCCTCTGAGCGCCGGCTCGCGGCTCTGCGCGACGCCGCCTTCACCGGTCACGACGCCGACAGCGCGGAGGCTCTGGCCTGGTCGCTCGTGACCGACTCCATGATCTTCGCGGCCGAGGCCGAGGTGCGGTGGCTGGAGCACACCGAGCGCCGTCTCGCCGCACACCCGCATCCTCAGCTCGCGCTCGGTCTCGCGACCGAGCGACCCAAGCGCGGCCGCCCCGCCGGAGCCGCGCAGCAGCGTCGGCCCGAACCCGTCGCCTGAGACCGCCGCGGTCGTACGGCACGTTCGCCTGGAGCGGATGCTCAGCCCGCGCGGTCACCGGGGAAACTAGGATCGCCTCATGGCTGGATTTTGGGGTAGACGCAAACGCGAACAGGAAGAACTCGCCGCTCAGGACGCCGACCTCGCACGGCGTGCCGAGCAGGCCCTCGTCGGAGCCGACGAGCGCATCCGCACCACCGCCGATGAGCTCGTGTTCGCCGAGGCCGAGCTGGGCGAGTCTCTGACCGCCGACCTCAAGGCCGCCCTGACCTCCGTGCGCACGCACCTGCGCGAGGCGTTCCAGCTTCATCAGCTCAACCACGACGAGATCCCCGACACCGCCGAGGAGCTGCGCACCCGCAACGCGCGCATCTTGCAGCTGTGCGACTGGGCCGAAGACCTCCTGGACGAGAAGACGACCGTCCTCGCGGAGTCGGTCGCGAAGGTGCGCCGCGCACCCCAGATCATCGCCCAGGTGCGCGCCGACGCCGAGGCCCTCGCCGCGCGGATCCCCCAGACGGACGAGACGGTCTCCCGTCTCTCCGCGCGCTACGCCGACTCGGCGATGCACCAGATCACGGCGAGCGCCGCCGAGGCGCAGCAGCTGATCCGCTTCGCCACCCACAGCGCCGACATCTCCGAGCGACGCCGCGAGGCCAAGCAGAACGAGGAAGCCAACCTCGCCCTCGAGACCGCGACCGAGGCGACGCGGCGAGCCGCCGCACTGCTGGACGCGGTCGAGGACTTCGAGATCGAAGCGCTCCGCGCCGAGTCCACCCTCGCCGAGGTCATCGCCGACTCCCGCGGCGACCTGATCGCCGCCCGCAACGCCCCCGCGGTGCCCGCGGTCGCCGAGGCGGTGGCGGCGCTGCAGGCCGCGCTCGCCTCGCTGACCCCGGCCGGCCAGCCGAATGATCCGTTCGCCGAGCTGTCGCGACTGCGCGAGGCCAACTCGGCGCTCGACGACGCCATCGCCAAGGCCAGGCACCGCGCCGAGAATCCGCTGCCGTCGCTCGCCCAGGTACAGCACGCGATCGACGACGCGGACCGTCAGCTGGGCGTGGCACGCGGCCTGATCGCCGGACACCGCGGCTGGATCGGGGCGGATGCGCGCACACGACTCGCCGAGGCCGAGCGCCTGCGCGTCGACCTGAGCGACCTCCTGCCGGCGGAGGACACCAGAGAGGCCGCGCTCGTGCAGGCGCGACGGGTCGCGCACCTCGCCGCCGAGGCGCTGCAGCTCGCGCAGCGCGACATCGACTCCTCGCGCCCGCAGGACCAGGACTGGGGCGGCGGCGGCTGGGGCGGCGGTCCGCGCCGGGGTGGTGGCATGGGCGGCGGCGACCTCGCCTCCGGCATCCTCGGCGGACTCGTCATCGGCAGCATCCTCGACGGCATCTTCGACTGACGCACCCCTGACCACGCGAAACGGCCCGATCCGCGATGGATCGGGCCGTTCGTGCGTCTGCCGAGCTCAGGAGGCGAGTGCCTCCGCCGGCGGTGCCTGCGTGCTCAGCGCGATCACGCCGTAGTCCCAGCCCTTGCGGCGATACACCACGCTGGGATGGTCGGTGCGGGCATCGACGAAGAGGAAGAAGTCGTGCCCGACGAGCTCCATCCGGTCGACCGCCTCCTCCACGGTCATCCACTCCGCATCGAAGCTCTTGGTGCGGATGACGACGGGCGAGTACTCCTCTTCCTCGTCGTTCTGCACAGGGATGCTGCCGGTCGCGACGGCGTGCAGGACCTCGACCGAGGCCGGCTGCACGTCGATGCCCTCGAGCGATCCGCTGCCCTTCTCGAAGTGTGGGCCGCGCGGGTGCTGGCGTCCGTCGACGCGCTTCTCCTTCGCGCGGCGCAACTGCTCCGTCATCTTGTCGACCGCGAGATCCAGCGCGACGAACTTGTCGCCGTCGACCGCCTCGGCCCGGACCACGGGACCCTTCCCGATGAGCGTCAGCTCGACCGTCTCATCGGGAACGCGCCCGTTTCGATACACGCGGTGGGTGACCTTGACGTCCAGACGTTGCGCCTTGGCTGCGAGAGTCTCGATCTTGGCGATCTTCTCTTCGACGACGGTGCGGAAGCGATCGGTGATACCCACCCCGACGCCGACGATACTCGTTTCCATTGCTGCCTCCTTGTCCCGGTCCTCCCGGCCAAGGGCGGACCGTGGTCGCCTTGTGACACCCCACCGTAGTCCGACCGGCGACGGAAGTCACGGGTGTCGGCCCTGTGTCCCCGGTGAGTCTCCGATGAACCTCATCCGGATACCGCGTTCGTCGGCGTGGCGGCGAGCGCGACCAGCGCGATCACCGCATACCCGGCCTCCTCGAGCGCCCGCGCGGCCTCGTCCAGGGTCGCCCCGGTGGTGACCACGTCGTCCACCACGACGACCGCCGCGCCGCGCCCGTCCGCGACGGCACGCATCGCGGCGCGGACGTTGTCGCGCCGCTCCATCGCGCCGAGGATGCGCTGGTCGTGCGCCGCCCTGGTCCAGCGCAACACCCGCGTGGTGCTCGCCCCGGCCCGCCGCACCAGCAGATCGGGCACCCGGAAGCCGCGGCGCCGGAACGCACGGCG
>NZ_SSDO01000419.1:0-618 GCF_004794395.1 Microbacterium sp. K41
GAGCCCGGCGGCCGCCAGTCGCGCGGCGGCCAGGGGTGCGGCTCCCGAGGTGACGATGGCGCGCCGGTGCGCGGGAACCGCGTCGTAGAGGGCCCGCGCTCCCGGCACGCTCGGCAGGTCGACCGCGTCGGAGAGCTCCAGGTCGAGGATGCGGTCGAGGCCCTCGGTGTGCTGCGCGGGGGCGAGCAGCCGCGACACGAGCACGTGAGCGGGCTGCCCGTGGTTCTCGTGCAGGGCCTCGGCGGAGACGCCGTAGTGGGCGGCGAAGCGGCGCCACGACCGGATGACCGAGGCGGTGGAGTCGACGAGGGTGCCGTCGAGGTCGAACAGCACCGCGTCGAACGTCCGGCGGAAGACCACGGCGTCGGGGTCGAGCGACGGACGCGGCCCGACGACGACGCGCACGCGCGCGAGCTGCTGCGCGGTCGACAGGTCGGCGTCGATGCGGGTCACTGGGATCGCCGGGGGAGGCGGGGTCTCGTCGGCGCGGTGGAGGTCTCGCGGGGCAGCCCGTTCGGCCCGCCGCGCGGCGAGCAGCTCGGGGTCGCCCGTGAGGTGGATCACGTGCGGGGTCGCCGGAGCCACCGCGGCGCGGAGCAGCTCCCACGCCGCTCCGCC
>NZ_SSDO01000042.1:0-1385 GCF_004794395.1 Microbacterium sp. K41
CGTCCGCGTGCGCGTTCTCGGGTTCGGGGGAGGGGGAGGGGGAGGCGGAGGACGCGGCGGGCGTCGTCGCCCGGAGCTCGCGCCATTCCCTGCGGCTCATGCCGGCCGGAGGGCCGTCGGGGTGGGGCGTGGTCACGACACCAGCCTACGGCGGGCCGCCGCCGGGCGATCACCCGCCACCAGCCGGAGCAGCACCAGGGCGAGCACCGCGCCGATCAGCGTGCCCGAGGTGTTGGCGATGATGTCGCTGAGGGCCGGGACGCGCGAGGGCATGAGCCCCTGGACCGCTTCGATGACCACGCTCATCAGACCGCCGCAGAGCACCACCTGCCACAGGCGCAGCCGCGGGAGGGCGAGCGCGAGCAGCAGGCCCACCGGAACGAACAGGGCGACGTTGGCGAGGATCTCCAGCACCACGGCGCTGCGCTCGTACGAGGCGATGCCCGCATCGGACACCCACGCGGCCATGACGCCCACCAGCCCCGTGACCTTGGCCGAGACCGAGGCGGGGAGCCAGACGGTGAAGCCGACGAACAGCAGGTAGCCGACGAGGGCGAGACGCGCCGTCACCGTGCCCGCGCGCGAGGGGGCGACGGCGGGGGAGGTCATGCGGTCATGCTAGCGGCGGGGGGTGTGCGCCCCTCTCAGGTTCGCGCGCCGCTGTGCTCCTCGATGTAGCGCAGCAGCACGCCCTCGCGCAGGGCCCACGGGGAGACCTCCAGCTCGTCCACCTGCAGGGCGCTCATCGCGGTGTGCAGAGCGACCGCGGCCGCCACGATCTGGAACGTGCGATCGGGGGTGATGCCGGGCAGCTCCTGTCTGGCCGAGGCGGGCAGGCGGGCGAGCCGCGGGATCCAGGAGCCGAGCGCCGCGCGGGGCAGCAGCATCCGGTCGCTGCCCGACCACCCGGGCGTCGGGTAGCCCACCAGACGGGCGAGCGAGCGGATGGCCTTGGATGATCCGACGACGTGGTCGGGGCGGGGCAGGGCGCGGAACCGGGGCAGCACCTCGGCGAGCGTCGTCTCGGCGTGCGCGCGCAACCGCTCGACGTCGGCTTCGCCGGGCGGGTCGTCGGGGAGGAACTGCACGGTCATGCGGCCGGCGCCCAGCGGGACGGAGGCGGCGGCGTCGGGCAGCTCCTCCGCCCCCGCGGCGATCTCCAGCGAGCCGCCGCCGATGTCGAGCAGCAGCAGCTGTCCGGCCGACCACCCGAACCACCGCCGCACCGCGAGGAACGTCAGCTCCGCCTCGGTCTCGCCGTCGAGCACCTGCAGCGGCTGCCCGAGCGCGGCTTCGATGCGGGCGATGACCTCGGCGCCGTTGCGGGCGTCACGCACGGCGCTCGTCGCGGTGGCGAGCAGCTCGTCGACCCGCTCCGCCTCGGC
>NZ_SSDO01000420.1:0-39665 GCF_004794395.1 Microbacterium sp. K41
CGACCGCCCCGGCGACGAGGAACAGCGGCCGGCGCACCCTCCGTGCCCGCTCGGCCGGCACCCCCGCGTCGATCCCCGTGAGAAGCCGCGCCCTGGCCGACGTCAGGTGCTCCTCGCTGAGGCCGGCCCCCCGGTTGACCTCACGCACGCGCTCGAAAACGTCCATCGACTTCTCCCTTCTTCTCCGTGACCATCGTGTTCCGACCGCGGGCGCGCGCCGGATCCAACCGTGTCCGCACCCGGTTCATGCGGGACCTCACCGTTCCCACGGGAACGCCGAGGGCGAGCGCGATCTCCTCGTAGCTCAGGTCGCCCCAGGCGTAGAGCAGAAGAGTCTCGCGGTCTTTCGCCGACAGCGCGGCGATCAGCGGAGCGAGCTGACGGGTCGAGAGCTCGGCGTCGAGCCGGGCGATCGTCCCGTCGAGGTCGCCGTGAGCGATGTGCTCCTCACGCGCCGCCGACTGCGCCGCCGAGCGCAGGTGCTTCGCCTCGCGCGCCCTGTGCTTCTTGATCAGCCGCGACGCGATGCCGTACAACCACGGGAGTGCAGAGTCCCAGGACGTGTCGAACGACGACCGCCGCGCGAAGGCGACGAGGAACGTCTCGCTGAGGACGTCCTCTCCGGCATCCATCCCGAGGCGGCGGGCGGCATAGCCACCCACCGCGCCGGCGTGTCTGTCGAACAGTTCGGCGAACGCCCGGGGTTGCCCGAGCGACCGCTGAATGATCTCGCTGTCTGTGCTCACACTATGTATTGCCTCAGAAGCACGATCCGGTTCGAAACTCGTCGCGGCGCCCCGTCGACGACCGATCCGCCGCGCGTTCCCCGGTCCTCACTCACCCGGTCGGTCACTCCACGACGGCCCGTCACCGCAGGTCGAGGCGCATGAGCACCCGGGGGAACCCGTCGAGCACGGACCCGGTGTCGGCGGCCTTCGTGAAGCCGGCACCCTCGAACAGGGAGCGGGTCCCCACGTACGCCATCGTGAGGTTCACCTTCTCCCCCGCGTTGTCGACCGGATATCCCTCGATCGCTGGAGCCCCGCGTTCCCTGGCGTACGCGACCGCGCCGTCGATCAGCGCGTGCGAGACACCCTGCTTGCGGAATCCCGGGCGCACGCGGAAACACCACAGCGACCAGACGTCCAGATCGTCGACGTGCGGGATGAGGCGATTGCGCGCGAAGCTGGTGTCACGCCGGGGATGCAGAGCCGCCCACCCCACGGGCTCATCGTCGAGATACGCGATGACGCCCGGCGGCGGGTCCTGGTGGCACAGCTCGCGCACGCGATCCGCACGAGCCTGCCCGCGCAGGGACACGTTCTCCTTGTTGCCGATCCGATAGCTGAGACAGAAGCAGACGTTCGACGTCGGTTTCTTCGGACCCACCAGTGTCGCGACGTCGTCGAAGACGGTCGCGGGGCGCACCACGATGCTCATGCGGTCAGTGTGGCGCACACCACCGACACCGCGCGCGCGGCACCCCGGGACAGCCCCTACTCCCCGCGCAGCACGTCCAGCGCGTGCCGGAAGTCCGCCGGATACGGCGACTCGAACTGCACCCACTCGCCGGTGGTCGGGTGCGCGAACGCGAGCTGGTGGGCGTGCAGCCACTGTCGCGTCAACCCGAGCCGTGCGGACAGCGTAGGGTCGGCGCCGTACAGCGGGTCCCCGACGCAGGGGTGACGATGCGCGGCCATGTGCACGCGGATCTGATGCGTGCGCCCGGTCTCCAGGTGGATCTCCAGCAGCGAGGCTCCGGGAAACGCCTCGAGCGTCTCGTAGTGCGTGACCGATGGCTTGCCGTCCGGCACGACCGCGAACTTCCACGAGTGATTCGGGTGGCGCCCGATGGGCGCGTCGATCGTGCCGACGAGCGGGTCGGGGTGTCCCTGGACGACCGCGTGATAGATCTTCTCGACCGTCCGCTCCTTGAACGCGCGCTTGAGCGCGGTGTACGCGCTCTCGCTCTTGGCGACGACCATCAGCCCGCTCGTGCCCACATCGAGCCGATGCACCACGCCCTGCCGTTCCGGAGCCCCGCTCGTGGCGATCCGGAAACCCGCGGCGGCCAGAGCCCCGACGACCGTGGGCCCTTCCCAGCCCAGCGAGGGATGGGCGGCGACCCCGGTGGGCTTGTCGACCACCACGATGTCGTCGTCGTCATACACGATGCCCAGCTCGGGCACCGCGATCGGCTCGATCCTCGGTGCCTCCTTGGGCCGCCACTCCACCTCGAGCCAGGCCCCGCCGTGCAGACGGTCCGACTTGTCGAGCGTCGCGCCGTCCTGCCGCACACCGCCGCTCGCCGCGACCTCCGCCGCGAACGTCCGCGAGAAGCCGAGCAGCTTCGCGAGGGCCGCGTCGACGCGCGTGCCGTCGAGCCCGTCCGGGACGGGGAGAGAGCGCGACTCCACGCTCAGCGCTCCTCGGGAGACGACGACCCCGCCTCGGCCGACGCGCGTCCGTCGACGACGCGATCGCTCTCGCTCACCGCAGCCTCGTGCTCGGCCGCGACGGCCTCCGCGTCCTCATCGGTCTCCACCGGCGCGTGGTCGCGCTCGCGGGTGCCGTCGAAGCGCAGGCCGAACACCACCAGCAGTGCCACCGAGATCATGCCGGTGACGATGAAGATGTCGGCGACGTTGAAGATCGCGGGCATCATCCACGGCATGGAGATCATGTCGACCACGTGGCCGACCGGGAACCCGGGCTCGCGGAACAGCCGGTCGCTGAGGTTGCCGAGCACACCGCCGAGCAGGCAGCCGAGGACGACGGCCCACAACCGGGACCTCAGGCCGAAGGCCTTCCAGACGATCACTCCCGCGACGACCGCGAGGGCGATCGTGAAGATCCACGTGACCTCGGACCCGAGCGAGAACGCCGCTCCGGGGTTGCGGATGTAATACAGCTGCAGGAACTCCCCGAGCACGGGGACGACCTCGTGCAGCGGAAGGTGCTCGATGGTGAGGTACTTCACAAACTGATCGGCGGCCAGCACGACCGCTGCGAGAATCGCAACGAGCGCGCCGGCCGCCGACCGACGAAGGGGACGACGTCCTGTCAACGCGACGCCTTACAGGCCGATCGCGGAGACGGGCGTGGAGTCCGTGGAAGCCGACTTCTCGTCGAGGTCGCGGAGCTGACCCTCGATGTAGCCGCGCAGCTGAGCACGGTAGTCGCGCTCGAAGTTGCGGAGCTCGGTAATGCGGGCCTCGAGCGTGTTGCGCTCGCGCTCCAGACGCGCCGACTCCTCCCGCTGCTTGGCCTCGGCCTCGGTGCGGATGCGAGCGACCTCGGTCTCCGCCTCCGCGATGAGCGCGTTGCGCTTGGCCTCACCCTCGGCGACGTGCTCGTCGTGCAGACGCTGGGCGAGCTCGATGATCCCGGCGGTCGCCGTGGCAGAACCGGTCGGAGCGGGCTCGGCGGGCGTGGCCTCGGCGGCGGGCGCGGCCACCGGCTTCGGGGCGGGGGTCTCGGCGGCGGCGGGCGCGGCACCGGACTCGTACGCGGCCAGCTTGGCCTTCAGCTCGGCATTCTCCTCGAGGGCCTTGCGCCACTCGATGACGATCTCGTCGAGGAAGTCGTCGACCTCGTCCGGGTCGAAGCCGTCCTTGAAGCGGACGTGCTGGAACTGCTTGGTGACGACGTCATCCGGGGTAAGTGCCATGGGTGGCTCCTCTTTCGATGAGTTCGATTGCCAGTACCGATGTATGGCGTGTTCGTGATGTGGCGCGAACCCGGGGCGCGCACCTGGGTGCCAGCATAGCCCCCGAGCCTTGGCCTCGCGACGCCGCGACACCCAGGCTCGGCGAACTCAGCGGCGCCCTGAGGCGCGACACGCCACGGCGTCAGCGGATGAAGAGCCGGACGATGTTCATCAGGATCAGCACCACCAGCAGGGTGAGCGCGAACCCGAAATCGAGCGACAGCTGCCCGATGCGCAGCGGCGGGATGATCCGCCGGAAGAACCGGATCGGCGGATCGGTGACCGTGTAGACGGCCTCCGCGGCGACGAGGCCGAATCCCTTCGGACGCCACTCCCGGTTGAACAGGGGGATGTAGTCGAGGATGAGCCGCGCGAAGAGCACGAAGATGTACAGCAGCAGCACCAGGTGGACGATGCTGGCGAGGACCGAGACCAGCTGCACGGGTTAGGAGTGGTCGAAGCCCGCGGACTCGGCGTCCGCGTGCGCGATTCCCCCGTGCCCGGACACCGCGATGTTCTCCGGCGAGAGCAGGAACACCTTGGAGGTGACGCGCTCGATGCGGCCGTACAGGCCGAGGGAGAGACCGCTCGCGAAGTCGATGAGGCGCCGCGCGTCGGCGTCGCTCATCTGGGAGAGGTTGATGATGACCGGGACGCCCTCGCGGAAGTTCTCCGCGATGAGCTGCGCGTCGCGGTACTGCTTCGGGTGGACGGTGAGGATCTCGTTCACGGCTCCTGCTGCGGGCTGACGGACGGCGACGGGACGACGGAGGGGCGTGACGGGGGCCGGGGTCGGCTCCTCACGCTCGCGCTCGCGCTCACGGTGGGCGCGGGCGGGTGCCTGCGTCTCCTCCTCGTAGACCTCTTCCTCGTCGGCGAGGCCGAGATACACCATGGTCTTCTTCAGCGGGTTACCCATCGTGTCCTCCGGTTCGAACGTCTCGGGCTGGTCTTGTCACAGGTTAACCCCGGTCGGGGCGCGGTCCCGTGATTGCGGAACCGATGCGCAGGTGTGTCGCGCCGGCGGCGATGGCTTCGACGAAGTCGCCGGTCATACCGGCCGAGATCCACGTGGCCGTCGGCTCGATCGTGCGGATGCCGTCGGCGATGCCCCGGAGCCGCGCGAACGCGGAGGCGGGCTCCTCGTCCAGCGGCGCGACGGCCATGACGCCGCGCAGCCGCAGCGACGGCAGCGACAGCACGTGCTCGGCCAGAGCGGTCGCCGCGTCGGGTGCGACACCGCCGCGACCCGGGTCGTCGGTCAGATTGATCTGCACGAGCACGTCGAGCACATCGTCGCCGTCGGCCGCTCGATGCAACGCGTCGGCGAAGCGGTCGCGGTCGACGGAGTGCACCACGTCGGCGCTGCGCCGGATGGCCCCCGCCTTGTTGGTCTGCCCCTGGCCGATGAAGTGCCACTGCAGGTCGAGGTCGGCGAGCTCCGTGGCCTTCGCGGTCAGCTCCTGCTGGCGGTTCTCCCCCACCGCCGAGACGCCAAGGGCGTGCAGCTCGCGCACGAGAGCCGCCGGGTGGAACTTCGTCACGACGATCCGGGTGATCTCCTCCGGTGCGCGACCGGCCGCGCGCGCGGCGTCGGCGATCCGTTCGTCGATCGCCGACAGCCGCGCCGCGAGCTCCGATGGCGCCGGAGCACCCATCGGAGCCGTCACTTCAGGAATTCGGGGATGTCGATGTCGTCGTCGGCGAATGCCGGCTCGATGCTGGTGGCCGGCGTGCGCTGCGGTGCCGGGGCCGACTCGGTGGCGGGCGTCTCCGCGGGCTTCTCGGCCTCGTCCGAGAGGGCGACCTCCGGCAGCGATGCGGTGGACGGCCGGGAGACGACCATCGGGTCCAGGCGCAGCGACGGCTCCCCGCCGTCGAAGCCCGCGGCGATGACCGTGACGCGCACCTCGTCGCCGAGCGTGTCGTCGATGACGGTACCGAAGATGATGTTCGCCTCCGGGTGCGCGGCCTCCTTCACCAGGTCCGCGGCGTCATGGATCTCGAAGATGCCCAGGTTCGAGCCACCCTGGATCGAGAGGAGCACGCCGTGCGCACCCTCGATCGAGGCTTCCAGCAGCGGAGACTCGACCGCGAGCTCGGCGGCCTTGATGGCCCGGTCGGCGCCGCGCGCCGACCCGATGCCCATGAGCGCGGATCCCGCACCCTGCATGACCGACTTGACGTCGGCGAAGTCGAGGTTGATCAGACCGGGGGTGGTGATGAGGTCCGTGATGCCCTGGACACCGGCGAGGAGCACCTGGTCGGCGGTCGCGAAGGCCTCGATCATCGAGATGCCGCGGTCGCTGATCTCCAGGAGGCGGTCGTTGGGCACCACGATGAGGGTGTCGACCTCTTCCTTGAGCTTGGCGACGCCGGCCTCCGCCTGGCTCTGGCGGCGGCGACCCTCGAACGAGAACGGCTTGGTCACGACACCGATCGTCAGGGCGCCGATCGACTTGGCGATGCGGGCGACGACGGGCGCGCCACCGGTTCCGGTGCCACCGCCCTCACCGGCGGTGACGAACACCATGTCGGCGCCGGTCAGCGCCTGCTCGATCTCCTCCGCGTGGTCTTCCGCAGCACGGCGACCGACCTCCGGGTCGGCACCCGCCCCGAGACCGCGCGTGAGCTCGCGGCCGACGTCGAGCTTGACGTCGGCGTCGCTCATGAGCAGCGCCTGCGCATCGGTGTTCACGGCGATGAACTCGACTCCGCGGAGCCCGAGCTCGATCATGCGGTTGACGGCGTTGACGCCGCCACCGCCGACGCCGACGACCTTGATCACGGCGAGGTAGTTCTGGTTCTGGCTCATGGCCGGCCTCCGATTAGTCGAGCCTTGGATGGGAACCTTAAACCTCAACTAGAGGTGTAAAGTATTTCCCGGTATTGCGTTCTCTCAGATCGAAGGTAAGCGCCGCCCGGCCGCGCGCGCGCAGCGACACGGGCGTGTCGCCCCATTCCCGCCGAAAGCCGTCAGCCGACGACCGCGACGTCCGGCGAGGTCACGTCGATCGACGACGCCTCGGGGTTCGCGGTGAGCGCCGCCGACAGCGCGAGCGCCTTCAAACCCGACTCCTCCGAACTCCCCCACACGACCGTGAGCCCGGTGCTGAGGGTGAGCGTCACATCGTCCGCGGTCGACGCCCTCACCTCCGTCAGCGCCGTGCGGATCCCCTCCGGCAGTGCACGCACCACCAGGCCGGCGCTGCGGAACGCGGCCGAATCCACCCCGCCCTCGGTCTCCACGAGCGGCTGACCCGCGGGCTGCTCCGCCGTCGTCGACAGCGCCACACCCGCCGCATCCACCAGCGTGTAGCCCGCCGACGACGAGATCACCCCGATGGGCGTCCGCTCGACGATGCGCACGGTCAGGTCGTGCGGAGGGCGCGCCTCGAGGGAGTACGTCTCGATCAGCGGGAACGCCAGGAGAGCGGCCTTCACCTCACTCGTGTCCACGAGCGCGAGGGGGGTGCCGACCTGGTCGCTCAGCGCCGCCTCGATCACGGCAGGATCGATCGTCGTCGCCCCCGCGACCGTGATCCGCTCGACCGCGAACAGCGGGCTGTACGCCGCCGCGACGCTCCCGCCCACCAGCAGCACGAGGGCACCCAGGCTGCTGAGCCAGACGATCCGGCGCCGACGTGACCGCTGCGTGAAGCGGCGGATCTCCGCGCGCAGCGCCTTGCGACGAGCGCGAGCCGCCCGCCACACCTCCCTCGTCGACGTGGGACGCTCCGCGCCGTCATCCTGCACGGCCTCCCCCGCAGGCTCATCGACGAGCGGGATCGGCGGCTCCGGATCACGGCGACGCGCACGCGCAGTCCGTTCCGGCGCGGCGGGCGCCTGCTCCGGGGCATCCGGAGCGCTCGGAAGCGGTGCGGGCCGGCGCATGCGCTACGCCCCGTCGGTCCGACGCAGCGACTCCAGCACCTGCGGGATGATCTGGTACACGTTGCCGCAGCCGAGCGTGACGACCACGTCGCCCGCGCGCGCGACCGAGGCCGTGTAGTCGGCGGCCTGCTGCCAGTCCGCCACGAAGTGCACGCGCGAGGGGTCGTGGAACGCACCGCTCACGAGTTCACCGGTGACACCGGGAACCGGATCCTCCCTGGCGCCGTAGACGTCGAGCATCACGGTGTGGTCGGCCAGGCGCTCGAGCACATCGGCGAACTCCTGATACATGTGCTGCGTGCGGGAGTACGTGTGCGGCTGCTGGATCGCGATCAGTCGGCCGTCGCCGGCGAGAGTGCGCATCGCCTCCAGCGCCGCCCTGACCTCGGTCGGGTGATGCGAGTAGTCGTCGTACACCGTGACGCCGCGCTCTTCCCCGTGGCGTTCGAGCCGACGCACGGTCCCCGCGAAGCCCTCCATCGCGTGCACGGCGTCGGCAAACGGAAAGCCGAGCGCGACGAGCACCGCGACGGCACCGGTCGCATTGATCGCGTTGTGGGCCCCAGGGACGGCGAGCTGCATGCGCACCTGCTCCCCCGCGTACACCAGAGTCGCCGCGACCGGTCCGTCCGTGACGATGTCGGTCAGGCACACATCCGCGTTCTCCGCCTCACCGAACGTGAGCACGTGGGGGTGGGACAGCCCCGCCCCGACCCGCAGCGCACCGGGGTCGTCGCTGGAGATCACGACGGCTTCCGAGGCCGCGTCGGCGAACCGCACGAACGCGTCGTGGAAGGCCTCGTCCGACCCGTAGTGGTCCAGGTGATCGGGGTCGACGTTCGTGATGAGCGCGACCGCGGTGTCGTACAGCAGGAACGTGCCGTCCGACTCGTCGGCCTCGATCACGAACAGGTCACCGCTCCCGGTGGCGCTGGACACTCCGAGCTGCTCGATCACGCCGCCGTTGACGAAGTGCGGTTCCGCCCCGAGCTCGCGCAGCGCGGTCACGATCATGCCCGTCGAGGTGGTCTTGCCGTGGGCCCCCGCGACCGACACCAGGCGTCGCGATCCGATCAGCCAGTGCAGCGCCTGCGAGCGGTGGATGACGTGGAGACCGCGCTCCTTCGCCGTCACGAACTCCGGGTTCTCCGGCCAGATGGCACCGGTGTGCACCACGGTGTCGGCGTCGCCCAGGTGCGCGGCGTCGTGACCGACGTGCACGGTCGCGCCCGCGGCGGCCAGGGCACGCAGGTTGTCGCTGTCGGCGCGGTCGCTTCCGGACACCCGGATGCCGGCGTCGAGGAACATCTTGGCGAGCCCGCTCATGCCGGAGCCGCCGATGCCGATGAAGTGCGCGGAGGTGATCGTCTCGGGAAGGGGGAGGGAGAGGTCGGGTCTGATCATGTCCGCTTCAGTCTACTTTTCGTTCCGGTCGGGACGCCGGAGTCACGCCGCACCGAGGGCACGGTCGATCAGCTGGATCACGTTCTCCGTACCGTTCCTGGTACCGACGTTCTCCGCGGCCGCCGCCATGCGCGCGATACGCTCGGGATCGCCGAGCAGGGGCACGACGAGCCGCCGCACCGCGTCGCCGTCGAAGGTGGCGTCGTCGAGCAGCTCGGCTGCTCCCGCTGCCACCGCCGAGCCGGCGTTGAGCCGCTGCTCGCCGTTGCCCACCGAGTACGGGACGTAGAGCGCGGGAATGCCCAGAGCACTGACCTCGCTCACGGTGGCCGAACCCGACCGCGACACGATCAGATCGGCCAGGGCGAACGCGAGGTCCATGCGGTCCACGTAGCGGCGCAGCGTATAGCCAGGCACGCGGGGATCCTCGAGGTCGCTGCGCTCCCCCGTCACGTGCAGCAGCTGCCACCCGGCGTCGAGGATGTCGCGCCAGGAATCGGCGATCGCGTCGTTCAGCCGCTGGGCTCCGAGGGAACCGCCGAACACGAGCAGGACGGGTCGTGCGGGGTCGAGGCCGAAGTGCTCCGCCGCCTCGGCACGCGTCGCGGCACGGTCGAGCGCGATCACCTCACGTCGCAGCGGCATGCCGACGACCTCGCCACGGCGAAGCGGTGTGCCCTCGAACGCGACGCCCACCCCTGCGGCAGCCCGGGCGCCGAGCACATTCGCCAGACCCGGCTTGGCGTTCGCCTCGTGCACCACGAACGGCACCCGTTCGCGGCGCGCCGCCACGTACGCGGGAGCCGAGGCGTACCCGCCGAAGCCGACCACCACGTCGATGCGGTGACGGCGGATGTGCTGACGCACCTGAGCGATCGCACGACGGAAGCGACCGGGAAACGCCGCTGCCTGCGCGTTCGGACGCCGCGGGAACGGCACCTTGTCGACGATCAGCAGCTGGTACCCGCGCTCCGGCACCAGCCGCGACTCCAGGCCTTCGGCCGTCCCGAGCACCAGGACCGTGGCCTCGGGGTCACGCTCGCGCAACGCATCGGCGACCGCGAGCAGCGGGTTGACATGGCCGGCGGTGCCACCGCCGGCGAGAAGATACGAGGTCACCGAGCGACCCTACCCCGCGCACCTGACTGCTTCTCCGAGACGGGGATCGTCCGGGCGAAGGCGAGCAGCACACCGCAGGCCACGAGCACGGCGAACAGCGCCGTCCCGCCCTGCGACATGAACGGCAGCGGCACGCCCATCACGGGGAAGACACCGATCACCACACCGATGTTCAGCACCGCCTGGCCCACGATCCACACCGTGATGCCGCCCGCGGCGACCCGGATGAAGGGGTCCGGCGTCTTGCGGATGATGTGGAACGCGCCGACCGTGAAGAACGTGAACAGCGCCAGCACCACGATGCAGCCGATCAGGCCGAGCTCCTCGCCGACGATCGCGAAGATGAAGTCGTTGCCCGCGGCGGGCAGCCAGCCGTACTTCTCCTGCGAGTTGCCCAGGCCGAGCCCGAAGATGCCGCCAGAGGCCATGCCCCAGATGCCATGGATCGACTGGTAGCAGTCGGTGTAGTAGAGCGCCATGTCGTCGCACGTCGCGGTGATGCGCCGCATCCGATCCTCGCTGGACAGTGCGTACGCGAGCACCGCGACCACGCCGAGGATCATCGGGATGATGAAGAGCCGGAGTTTGACGCCCGAGAAGAACAGACAGCCGAGCAGGATCAGGACCATCACCATCGCGGTGCCCAGGTCCTTGCCCGCCAGCACGGTCCCGATCGCGAGAGCGCCCACCGGCACGACCGGGATGAACACGTGGTGCCAGGTGCCCAGCATGGTCTGCTTGCGCAGCAGCACCGCGGCGATCCACAGGGCCAGCGCGAGCTTGAGGAACTCGGACGGCTGCATCTGGAACCCGGCGATCTGGATCCAGTTCCGGTTGCCGCCGTCCGCGATGCCCAGAGGCGTGAACACCAGCAGCTGCAGGGCGACCGCGCCGAACAGCGCGGGCCAGGCCATGCGCTTCAGGAAGGCGATCGGCAGACGGCTGATGAGGAACATCAGCGGGATGCCCAGCAGGGCGAAGACGCCCTGGCGCAGCACGCCGTCCATCGGGTTCTGGTCGTTCGCGACGGCGGTCGCGCTGGTGGCCGACAGCACCATCACCAGGCCGAAGATCGTGAGGAGCAGCGCGGTCGACGCGATCAGGAGGAACTCGGTCGACACCGGCGTGAACCGGCGCCCCAGAGACACCCGGGCCGCGAGGCCGCCCGACTCAGAGCGCGGAGGGCGAGCCACCTGCGTCATCGGCGCTCCCCCGCTCGATCCACTCACGTACCGCCTCGGCGAAGCGGCGGCCACGTTCCGCATAGCCGGAGAACTGGTCGAAGGACGCCGCGGCCGGGGCCAACAGCACGGTGCCCCCGTCTTCGACGATCCCCGCGGCGATCTCCACCACGCGGTTCATGACCTGTCCAGTGTCGCCAGCGTCGACCTCGAACACCGGCACCGCCGGCGCGTGTCGCCCGAATGCCGCCACGACATCGCCGCGCTCCACACCGATCACGACCGCCGCGCGGGCGGACGCCCCGGCATCGGCCACGAGCTCGGAGATGTCCACACCCTTCAGATCACCGCCAACGACCCACACCGCTCCGGGGTACGCCCGCAGCGAGGAGGCTGCCGCGTGCGGGTTCGTCGCCTTGGAGTCGTCGACCCAGGTGATGCCGGCGTGGCGCGCGACCACCTGGATGCGGTGAGCGTCGAGGTGGAAGCCCTGCAGGGCCGAGTGGATCGCCTCCGGCTCGACGCCGAGCGACCGGGCGAGTGCGCTGGCGGCGAGGATGTTCTGCACGATGTGCGGCGCCGAGAGTCCAGCGGACTCGAGCTCGGCGACGGTGGTGAGCTCGAGGGCGCTGCGGGCGCGGTCGTCGAGGAATGCCCGGTCGACGAGCAGCCCCTCCACCACGCCGAGGTCGCTCGGGCCGGGGATGCCCAGGTCGAAGCCGATCGCGCGGGCGCCATCGACGACCTCGGCCTCCTCGACCATGCGGCGCGTGGCCACGTCGGCCTTGTTGTAGACGCAGGCCACGCGCGTGTTGCGATACACCAGGGCCTTCGCGTCGCGGTAGGCCTCCGCGCTGCCGTGCCACACGAGGTGATCGTCGGCGAGGTTCAGACATACGGCGGAGTACGGGAACAGCTCCCCCTCCGGCTGCGACAGCCCGAGGTACCAGAGCTGATGACTCGACAGCTCCACCACGAGCACGTCGAAGCCGGCCGGGTCGCGCACCGCGTCGAGCACGGGCACCCCGATGTTGCCGCATGGGGCCGCACGCAGGCCGCCCTCGACCAGCAGCGTCGCGGTGAGCTGCGTGGTCGTGGTCTTGCCGTTGGTGCCGGTGATGAGCACCCAGTCGGCCGGGGTCCCGTCGGCGCGGAGCACCTTGTCCCGCACCCGCCACGCGAGCTCGACGTCCCCCCAGAGCGCGATGCCGGCGTCCTGCGCCCAGCGGATCACGGGGTGCGACGGCGAGAAGCCCGGCGACGCGATCACCACCTCCGGCTCGAACGCGCGCAGGGCCTCCGGCACCTCGGCGAGCGACCCCAGCTCGAGGGTCGCGCCGATCACGGGCAGCAGGCGCGCGTACTCCTCGTCCGCCGACTCGCTGAGCACGAGCACGTCGGCGCCCAGTTCCGCCAGGGTGTCCGCGACCGAGAAGCCGGTCATCGACAGTCCGAGCACGGCGACGCGCAGCCCCGACCAGTCCGCGTTCCAGCTGGTCAGTCCGGCCAGACGCTCAGCCGACACGGGTCAGCCACTCCACGTAGAACAGTCCGATCGCCGAGACCGCGAGCAGGCCGGCGATGATCCACATGCGCACGACGATCGTGACCTCCGACCAGCCGCGCATCTCGAGGTGGTGGTGGAACGGGCTCATGAGGAACAGTCGCTTGCCGCGCGTGACCTTGAAGTACGCCCGCTGCAGGATGACCGAGCCGGACGAGAGGACGAAGACGCCGGCGATCACGAGGAGCAGCAGCTCGGTGCGCGTCAGGATCGCCATCGCGGTCACGACGCCGCCGATCGCCATCGAGCCCACGTCGCCCATGAACACCTTCGCCTTCGGGGCGTTCCACCACAGGAAGCCGATGAGGCTCGCGGCGAACGAGGCCGAGATGATCGCCAGGTTGAAGGGGTCGCGCACCTCGTAGCATCCGCCGAGCGCGCCGGGGTCGCCGCCGATGCAGGGCTGCTTGAACTGCCAGAACGCGATCACGCTGTAGGCGCCGACGACGAGCACGCCGGCACCGGCCGCGAGCCCGTCGAGGCCGTCGGTGAGGTTGACGCTGTTGGACGTGGCCACGCCGATGATCGCGATCCACGCCAGGTACAGGATCCAGCCGAGGACCACACCGAAGGCGAAGAGGTTGAGCCACGTGATGTCGCGGAACAGCGAGATCGAGGCGCTCGCGGGTGTCTGACCCCAGCGGTTCGGGAAGTTCAACGCCACGATGCCGAACGGGATGACGACCAGGAGCTGGCCGATCACCTTCCGCCACCCGGAGAGGCCGAGGCTGCGCTGGCTGCGCACCTTCATGTAGTCGTCGATGAAGCCCACCGCGCCGAAGCCCACCATGAGCCAGATCACCAGGATCGCGGACAGCGCTGGTGTCTCCCCGCTCACCAGGACGCCCGTGAAGTAGCCGACGATGGAGCCGAGGATGAAGATCACGCCGCCCATGGTCGGTGTTCCGCGCTTGGCCTCGTGGCTGGGGTTGTGCACGGACTCGGGGGTGCGGATGACCTGCCCCCAGCCCCACTTCCGGAAGAGCCGGAGGAAGACGGGGGTCAGGAACAGGGTGAAGGCGAGCGAGATCGCCGCCGCCATGATGAGTGACCTCACGAGAACAATTCTCCCAGACGATCGCCGAGATGCCGCAGGCCCACGGAGTTGGATGACTTCACCAGCACGCGGTCGCCGTCGCGCAGCTCCGTGCGCAGGTACTCGAACGCCGCATCCTGGTCGGGCAGATGCACGGCCTCGCTGTCCCAGGAGCCTTCGCCGACCGCGGCCAGGTAGAGGCGGCGCGCCTCAGGGCCCACCACCACGATGCGGCGGATGTTGAGACGCACCGCGAGCAGACCGATGCGGTCGTGCTCCTCGCCCGCGCTGTCGCCCAGCTCACTCATGGCCCCCAGGACGGCGACCGTGCGCTCGTCCGGGCCGGTGATCTGCGCGAGCGTGCGCAGAGCGGCGGCCATCGAGTCGGGGCTCGCATTGTAGGCGTCGTTGATGATGCGCACGCGATCGTTGCCCATCGGCTGCATGCGCCAGCGCTCGGCGATCTCGACGGTCTCCAGGCGGGCGATCGCGTCGGCCGGTGCCACGCCGAGCTGCACGGCCGCGGTGAGGGCGGCCAGCGCGTTGGTCACGTGATGAGCGCCGAGCACGCGGAGCCGCAGCGGGCGGCGCTCCCCCGCGACCTCGATCGTGCAGGTCGTCCCGGAGGCGGACACGACGATGTCGTGGGCGCGAACCTCGGCCGCGTCGGACTGACCGAAGCCGACGACGCGAAGGCCGCGGTGCTCGGCGAGCTCGCGCATCGCCCACACCCGGGGGTCGTCCGCGTTGAGCACGGCGGTGCCCGGAACCCGCGCCGCCGACACGAGCTCGGACTTCGCCTTGGCCGTGGCCTCGATGCCGCCGAAGCCGCCCGCGTGCGCGAGCCCCACCATGAGCACGACGACGAGGTCAGGTTCGACGAGTCCGGCGAGGCGGGCGATGCTCCCCGGGCCGGCCGCCCCGAACTCGCTCACGAGGTACCGGGTGTCGTGGGTCACGCGGAGCATCGTGACGGGGGCACCGACCTCGTTGTTGAAGGAGTTGATCGGGGCGACGGTCTCCCCCTCGTCGGCGAGGATGCGTGCGAGGAAGTTCTTGGTCGTGGTCTTGCCGTTGGACCCGGTGATGCCGACGATACGCAGCCCACCGCCCGCGCGCACGCGGCCCACGACCGCGCGCGCCAGCTCGCCGAGGGCGACCACGGCGTCGGAGACGACGATCTGGCTGACGGGCACGTCGACCGGATGCTCCACGATCGCGAGCACGGCACCGGCCTCGACCGCCGCACCGACGAAACGGTGTCCATCGGTCTCCGCGCCGGGCTTCGCCACGAAGATCGATCCCGGCCGCATGGTGCGCGAGTCGGTGTCGACCAGGCCGTCGACGACGGTCTCGGGGGTGTGCTCTCCGGCCACACGCAGATCACCGCCGACAGCGGCGGTGATCTCAGCGAGCGTCAGGGCGATCATGTCATCTCCATGCGCGGCTCTCGCCGACTATCCGAACTTGGGGAGGAGCGCGTCCATCGGGACAGAGGACGGCATCACGCGATAGGTCTTCATCACCTGCGTCATCGCCTTCTGGAAGGCGGATGCGGTGGCCGCGGACGATACAACCTTAGTCGGCTCGTCGAGAGTGACCACGACGACGTACTGCGGATCGTCGACCGGAGCGAAGCCCACCATGCTCGTGTAGTACACGCCGGCCTTGTATCCGCCGTTGCCGTCGGAGACCTGTGCGGTACCCGTCTTGCTCGTCACGCGGTAGCCGGGAACCTGGATGCGATCGGCGTTGCCGCCCTGGACCGCGACGTTCTCGAGCATGCGGGTGAGGTCGGCCGCGGTCTGCGGTGCGACGATCTGCTCGTGCTCGGGCTTCTTCACCTCGGAGACCGTGCCGTCCGCGCCGGTGCAGGACTCGACCAGCGACAGGTCGATCTTCTCGCCGCCGTTCGCGATCGCCTGGTATGCGCCGGCGAGCTGCGGCGCGGTGACCGTGAAGTACTGGCCGAACGTGGTCGTGTACAGCGACTGGCTGTCCCAGTCGGAGACGGGGTGCAGCAGGCCGGACACCTCGGACGGGAAGTCGAGCGTCTTCTGGCCGACGCCGAACCGCTGCAGGTAGTCGTAGCGCACTTCGGGCGACACCATGGTGCCGAACTTGGACAGTGCGACGTTCGACGAGTCGATCAGGCCGCCCGCGAGCGTGTAGTTGTAGGCCGGGTGCGAGAAGGCGTCGTTGATGACGGCACCGTTCGGGAACGTCTCGCGCGACGAGGCGGTCACCGTGCTCAGGGGCGTGAGACCCGCGCCCTCGATCGCGGCCGCGGCGGTGATCGCCTTGAACGTGGATCCCGGCTCGAAGTCTCGGTGGAAGATCTGGCTGTAGCGCGTCTCGGGCGTGGAGGAGTCGAGGTCGTTGGGGTCCATCGCCGGCCACTCGGCCGCAGCGCGGATCTTGCCCGTCGCCACCTCGACGACCGTCACGGTGCCGCCCTTGGCGCCCTGCTTCTGCGCCTCCTCGCCGATCATCTGCTGGAGGTACCACTGCAGGTCGCTGTTGATCGTGAGCTGCACGGTGCCGCCGTCCACGGCGTCGACGACCTTCTCGCTGCCCGGGATGACGACGCCGTCCTTGCCCTTGCGGTACGTCTCCTCACCGTCGACCGGCGCGAGGCACGTCTCCTCGAGCTGCTCGACGCCGGCCTTCGCCTCCCCCGTGTTGTCGAGGAAGCCGAGGATGTTCCCGGCAACCGCACCGTTCGGGTAGACCCGCGTCTCCCGCGGCTTGAGCGACAGGTAGGAGCCGATGCCGAGGTCGCGCAGAGCGATGTACTGCTCGGTGTTCAGGCCCTTCTTGAGCGGCGCGTACTGGCTGTTCGGGTTCTCGGCGAGGGCGTTGGAGACCAGCGCCCGCACCTCCTCGCCGGTCTGACCGGTGATCGCGGCGATCTTGTCCGAGGCCTCGGCCCACGGCAGCTTCGGGTTCTTCTCCTCGACGAGCATGATCACCTGCGGGCTCAGCTGGGCGTCGTAGACCATGACGCTCGATGCGAGCACGGTGCCCCCGGAGTCGACGATCGAGCCGCGCTGGCCGGGGATGGCGGAACCCGCCCCGATGTGCTCGAGCGACTGCGAGACGTGCTCATCGGCGCTCACGACCTGGATGTCGACGAGGCGGACGACGAACGCCACCAGGACCGAGAGGATGACCGCCAGAGCGACGACAGTGCGTCGCCGCGGTCCGCGCGTGGCTCGTGTCGTCATGGGATCTCTCCGTGGTCGTTGCGATCAGTGGGTGGTGGGGCTGGGGAGGCCGTCGGTGATGGCCGGCGGAAGATCCTGCGCGGGCGGCGCGACGCCGTCCTCGCCCTGCGCGGTCTGCTCCGCGGGCGGTGCGTTCTCGGTGATCAGCACGTTCCCGACGGCCGCCGCGCCGTTCGGGTCGACGGTCGAGGTCCAGTCGGCTCCCGACCCCGTGCCGAAGACCGCGCCGTCGCTGAGCCGGAGGTACGAGGGGGAACCGGCGACGACCATCCCGAGCGCGGCCGCGCTGCTGGCGAGCACCTGCGGCGAGCTCAGGCCGGTGAGCTCCTCCTGCAGGGCGTGCGTGTGCAGATCCAGCTCCCGCTGCTGGGACGACAGGCCCGCGAGGGTGAACGAGTCCTGCGTGATCGCGAGGGACAATCCGACCTGCGCCGCGCCGATGGCGAGGGCGCCGGCCAGGGCCACGAGCGCATAGGCCAGCTTCGGCTTGCGGCGGACCGCGGGGGTGGTGACCGGCTGCAGTCGCCGCTTCGGTGCGCGCTGCGGCGCCTCGGAGGGCAGCGGACGGGCCGCCGTGCGTACTGCGTTCATGCTCATGCGCTCTCCCGCACCTTCTCAGCGGCGCGCAGGCGCACCGGGATCGCCCGCGGGTTGCGGGCGCGCTCTTCGTCGTCGGCGAGCTCCGCGCCCTTGGTCAGGATGCGGAAGCGGGGGGCGTGCTCCGGGAGCTCGACCGGCAGCCCCGCCGGGGCCGTGGACGCGGACGCGGCCGCGAACGCCTGCTTGACCAGGCGGTCTTCCAGCGACTGGTACGACATCACGACGATGCGCCCGCCGACGGCGAGGGCGTCCATCGCGGCCGGGATCGCGTCGGCGAGCACGTTCAGCTCCGCATTGACCTCGATGCGCAGCGCCTGGAACACCCGCTTGGCGGGGTGTCCAGCGCGCTGGGCGGCCGCGGGCGTGGCAGCGACGAGGATGTCGACGAGTTCGCCCGACCGCAGGATCGGCTGCCTCTGCCGTGCCTCGATGATGAATCGGGCGTAGCGGCCCGCGAGCTTCTCCTCGCCGTAGCGCTCGAAGATGCGCCGCAGGTTGCCCTCGCTGTAGGTCGCGATGACGTCGGCGGCGGTGACGCCCTTCGTCTGGTCCATCCGCATGTCCAGCGGAGCATCCTTGGCGTACGCGAAACCGCGCGCGGCCTCGTCGAGTTGCAGCGAGGAGACCCCGAGGTCGAACAGGATGCCCGCGGCGCCCTGAGCGTGCAGGCCGATCTCGTCGTAGACGGCGTGCACCAGGGTGAGGCGATCGCGGAACCGGGCGAGCCGCTCACCCGCGATCCGCAGCGCGTCGGTGTCGCGGTCGAGCCCGATCAGGCGGATGCCGGGGAACCGCTCCAGCAGCGCCTCGGAGTGGCCGCCCATTCCGAGGGTCGCGTCGACCAGGACGGCGCCGTCCTCCTGCAGGGCGGGCGCGAGCAGCTCGACGCAGCGGTCGAGCAGGACGGGGGTGTGGATGTCGCGGAGGCTCATGATCTCTCTCGGGTCCGACCTTCGGCTCTGATCCCCCTCCGCTTCGCGACCCGGCACCGGGGAAGTGTGTCGGGGCGGGAGCGGCGGGGCATCACAGCCGTGGTCAGAACAGTCCCGGAATCACCTCCTGCTCCAGTTCGGCGTAGGACTCCTCACCAGCGGCGAGGTAGGCGTTCCAGCTCTCGGCGTCCCAGATCTCGGCGTGAGCACCGACTCCGGTCACGATGAGCTCCTTCTGAAGACCGGCGTACTGACGCAGGTGGGCGGGGATGGTGATGCGGTTCTGGCTGTCGGGCATCTCCGCGCTTGCTCCGGAGAGGAACAGGCGCATGAAGTCACGTGCCTGCTTGTTCGCGAGCGGCGCCTGACGGATCCGCTCGTGCATCGCCTCGAACTCGGCCGTGCTGAAGACGTAGAGGCAGCGCTCCTGACCGCGGGTGACGACGATGCCGCCGCCCAGGTCCTCGCGGAACTTCGCGGGAAGGATGACCCGTCCCTTGTCGTCCAGCTTCGGTGAGTGCGTGCCCAGCAGCATCGGCCTTCACCCCCTCTCCGTCCGGCCAACTCGAGGTGCGCCCCACTTTACTCCACTTTGCTCCACTTTCCTATGACTAATGCCCGTAGATTCTGCTCGAAGGACTCCGGCGCGCCAGAGAACCGCGTGATTACGCGGTGGAGCGGGGTGGAGCGTCAGTGGAGGGTCGTGGAGGCCCAGTGGAGGAAAGAGTCCACACACGGAAAAAGCCCGGATGCAGAGCATCCGGGCTTCTCAGAGAAGGTGAGGCGGGTCACCGTCCGTCTTGGCGGCGATCCCAGCGATCGTTCATGCGATCCATGAAGGAGGAGGAGTCCTGTCGCTTCGCGGTCGAGCGCTGACGCGGCTCGGCCGGCGCCGAGCGACGCACGGGGGTGACCGCGAGCATGACGCCGGCAAGCATGGCCGCGAACCCGATGACCCCGACCACCACACCCCAGACATCGCCGAGGATGACACCGACGACGAGACCGCCGACGCCCGCGAGCAGCAGGAGCGCCCCGTAGACGAGGTTGCGATAGCTGAGTGCGCGGTCACCGGACGGCGCGCTCACCACATCGGCGTCATTGTGAAGGAGATGGCGTTCCATCTCGTCGAGCAGACGTTGCTCCTGTTCGGAGAGTGGCATCTCGTCCCCCTCGGGTATGGTGCACTCCAGTCTACGCTCGACGGGCGTCCGGGGCCAGCGTCAGGCCCCTCCCTTCCTTTACGTATGCTGGGAGTCGTGCCGTCAGCCTCTCCCGTCCCCGACGCCGTCGCCGCCCGACTGGACGGCTTCCTCGCACGCATGCGGGAGGAGTCATCGGCCTACGGGCCGGATGCGGGCGCGTTCCTCGACATGGCGGCGAGCACGCTAGCGGGTGGCAAGCGACTGCGCGCGCGCTTCTGTCATGCCGGGTGGCGTGCCGTCGCCCGTTTCCACGAGCGCACGGCCACCGAGGACGACCGCCTGTGGGATCTGTGCGCGGCCCTCGAGATCTTCCAATCCGCCGCCCTCGTGCACGACGACCTGATCGACAATTCCGACACCAGGCGCGGTCGCCCCGCGGCCCATCGCGCCCTCGAGGCGTCGCACCGCGGCGCCCGCTGGAGCGGAGACGCGGAGGCTTTCGGTCGCGCGGGGGCCGTTCTGCTCGGCGACCTCCTGGTGGCGTGGAGCGACGACCTGCTCGAAGCCGCCCTCGACGGCCATCCGCACGCGAGCGCCGTGCGCGGGGAGTACGCCCGCATGCGACGCGATGTGACCACGGGCCAGTTCCTGGACATCGCAGAGGAGTCCGCCTGGAGCGTCAATCCGGCGGAGGAGCACGCGGAACGCGCGTTGCGCATCGCCTCGCTCAAGTCGGCCAGGTACAGCATCGAGCAGCCGCTCGTCCTCGGTGCCGCCTTCGCCGGCGCAGACCACGAGCAGCTCGCAGCGCTGCGGCGCTTCGGTCACCCGGTCGGGATGGCGTTCCAACTCCGAGACGACGTGCTGGGCGTCTTCGGCGACAGCAGCGTGACGGGCAAGCCGGCCGGCGACGATCTGCGAGAGGGCAAGCGGACGGTTCTGGTCGCGCTGACCCGCGAGGCGCTCGACGCGCCCGCACGCACCATCCTCGATGAGCTGCTCGGCGACCCGGCCCTGAGTGCGCAGCAGGTGGCCGCTCTGCAGTCGACCATCGCGGACTCCGGCGCGCTCGCACGGGTGGAAGACATGATCTCCGCCTACGCCCGCGAGGCGGACAGGGCGCTGACCGGAGCTCCGCTCGACAACGCCGCCGTGGGCGAGCTCCGCGACCTCGGGCGAGCCGCGACAGTGCGCTCTGCCTGAAGCCCGCTCAGGCCAGGGTGCGCGCGAGTCGGCGGACCTCGCTCTTGTGGCCGGCGAGCAGCGACGCGATGGGCGAACGGCCGAGGCTCTCCTCCTCCGCCAGAAGCCAGTCGATGAGCTCGTCATCGCTGAAGCCCGCATCCTGCAGCACGATGACCGTGCCGCGCAGCGAACTCAGCGGGTGCCCGTCGACGATGAACACGGACGGCACGGCGAAGACACCGGTACGACGCGATCCGACCAGGTGATGGTCGTCGATCAGTCGACGCACGCGTCCCAGCGGCTCACCGAGGACCTCGACGAGGTCGGGCAGCGTCAACCACTCGACGGGGGCGGCTTCGGGTGAGGCGGCAACGTTCTCAGACACGATGCCCACTATCTCACCTCGGCGTCCCTGACGCATTTCAGCACTCGCGTCACACTGTTCACATGTGTCACTTCTGTTGACATCTCTATACATCCGTGTCAGCGTGAAGTGCTCGAAAAGGGGGCCCGTCGTGAACCTTCAGACCGCTGCTCGCCGCGCTCGAACCCTGCAGCTGGGGCTGCCCGCCGCGATCGCCGGCGCTCTCGCCGCAACGCTGACAGCCGCGCCGGCCGTCGCCGTGACCGACGCCTCGGTCGCGCCGCTCGAACGGCAGCGCACCGCTCCCCCGCGCGGCGTGCCCGCCCAGGTGGCGCCGGCAACCTATATCGTCCAGCCGGGCGACACCGTGGCGGCGATCGCCGCTCGCTTCGGGCTGCGCACGGCCGATGTCCTGACCTGGAACGGCCTGTCCTGGCGCTCCGTGATCTACCCGGGGCAGACGCTCGTGCTCCATCCTGCCGCCGCTCCGGCGCCTGCTCCGGCACCGGCGCCCGCACCGGCCGCCACCACCGTGCACGCCGTCGTCGCGGGAGACACGGTCTACGCCATCGCGCAGCGCTACGGCACGAGCGTCGATGCGGTCCTGTCCGCGAACGGGCTCACCCGCGCCTCGATCATCTACCCGGGGCAGAGCCTCGCCATCGGCGCGCCCGCGGCTGCGCCCGCCGCGGCACCCGCTCCCGCTCCGGCTCCGGCTCCGGCGCCCGCTCCCGCGGCGACGACGCACACGGTCGCTGCCGGTGACACGCTGTACGGGATCGCCCAGTCCTACGGCACCACGACGCAGGCTCTCTTCGCACTGAACGGTCTCGGGCCGTCGTCGATCATCTACCCCGGGCAGAAGATCGCCGTGCAGGCGGCCGCGGCTCCTGCGCCGGCCACAGCCCCGGCGGCCGCTCCCGCACCGGGAGGTCAACTCAGCGCCGCTCTCACCGCGGAGCAGGCCGGCACCGCCGCCCTCATCATCCGTATCGGTCGCGAGCTCGGCGTGTCCGATCGCGCCATCGCGACGGCGCTCGCGACCGGCATGGTCGAGTCCGGGCTGCGCAACCTGGACTGGGGCGATCGGGATTCGCTCGGCATCTTCCAGCAGCGCCCGAGCACCGGGTGGGGCACGCCGGAGCAGATCATGGACGCCGACCGCAGCACCCGCGTGTTCTATGGCGGCCAGAGCGATCCGAACGGCACGGTCACCCGAGGCCTGCTCGACATCCCCGGGTGGGAGAGCCTGTCGTTCACCGCCGCAGCGCAGGCCGTGCAGATCTCCGCCTACCCCGACAAGTACGGGCAGTGGGAGGCTCAGGCCTACGCCTGGCTCGCGCTGTACGGCTGAGATGTCCGGGGAATACGGGGTCCAGGGGTGAGGCGCTCCCGGGGCTTTCAGGCAATCCTCCCTAGAATTCTGACGTGACGACCAATCAGCAGGCCGACCCCCTCATCGGGCGGCTCGTCGACGGTCGGTACCGAGTCCGAGCTCGAATCGCGCGCGGCGGGATGGCCACGGTATACGTCGCCACGGACCTCCGCCTCGAACGCCGCATCGCCCTCAAGGTCATGCACGCGCACCTCAGCGACGACTCCGCGTTCCAGAGCCGCTTCATCCAAGAGGCGCGCGCCGCGGCACGACTGGCCGATCCGCACGTCGTGAACGTCTTCGACCAGGGCCAGGACGGCGAGCTCGCCTACCTGGTGATGGAGTACCTGCCCGGCATCACCCTGCGCGAACTCCTCCGGGAGCAGAAACGCCTCACGGTCGCGCAGACCATCACGATCATGGACGCCGTGCTCGCCGGGCTCTCCGCGGCGCACCGTGCTGGGATCGTGCACCGCGACGTGAAGCCCGAGAACGTGCTGCTCGCCGAGGACGGCCGCATCAAGATCGGCGACTTCGGACTGGCCCGCGCGACGACCGCGAACACCGCGACCGGACAGCAGCTCCTCGGCACCATCGCCTACCTCGCGCCGGAGCTCGTCACCCGCGGAACGGCCGACGCACGCAGCGACATCTATGCGCTCGGCATCATGCTGTACGAGATGCTCGTGGGCGAGCAGCCCTACAAGGGCGAGCAGCCGATGCAGATCGCGTTCCAGCACGCCACGGAGTCGGTGCCGCGCCCCAGCGTGCGCAATCCCGCCGTTCCCGAGCAGCTGGACGAGCTCGTGCTGTGGGCGACCGAGAAGTCGCCGGACGAGCGGCCGGACGATGCACAGCAGATGCTCGAGCGCCTTCGCGACATCGAGCGCGAGCTCGGCATCTCCCCCGCGGTGACCAGGGCGACCGTTCCCCCCCAGAGCGCCGCCGACTCGGGCGACCTGACCAAGGTGATGCCGGGCACGATGGTGATCCCCGACGCTGTCGCGCCCACCGCCGGCACGGTCGACAACGCCACGATCCTGCGGCGCCGTGCATCCAAGCGCCGCGCCCGCGGAGCCTTCCTCCTGTCCCTCGTGCTGCTGCTGGCCGTGCTCGCCGGCGGCGTCGGCTGGTGGTTCGGCTCCGGCCCCGGCTCGCTCATCGCCGTACCCGCCGTCGCGGGTCAGACGTACGACCAGGCCGCCGCCGAGCTCACCGATGCCGGATTCGTGCCGACGCAGCGCGACGAGTTCTCGGTCGATGTCGACAAGGGCACCGTGATCGAGACCGATCCGGGCGAGGGCTCACGCCTCGACAAGGGGGCGACGGTCGCGGTCGTCGTCTCCGCCGGACCCGCGTCGCACGACATCGCCGCCGTGGCCGGGGTGCCTGCCGACGAGGTGCGCACGGCCCTGGAGGGGGCGAACCTGGAGATCACCGACGACGAGGAGTACTTCACCGACGTCGCCGACGGCTCGGTCATCAACGTGCGCATCACCCCCCGCGCGGGTGGCGACGCCTACGGCTGCGACGAGGGCTGCACGGTCTTCGAGAAGGACACCGCCACCATCCAGATCTCGCGCGGCCCCGTGCCGGATGTGAGCGATATGACCGTGAGCCAGGCGACCGACGCCCTCACCAGCAAGGGCCTCAAGGTCAACGCCGAGAGCCAGTACCAGCCCAGCGACACGATCGGGAAGGACCGCGTCATCGGTATCGCCGAGCGTGGCGAGGAGGGGTCCTGGCGTCCGGGCGAGACCGTGCAGCTCATCGTCTCCCAGGGTCCGCCGCTGTTCGACGTCCCCGACGTGTCAGGGCTGTCCCGCGACGAGGCGACCAAGGCACTGCGTGACGCCGGCTTCAAGTGGGCGTACACGAGCGGCACCGGTCTCCCGGACTCGGTGTGGGATCTGCTGGCCAATCAGAACACGCGCGTCGAGTCGTACAGTCCGACGGACCCGCAGCGGAAGGGCGCGACGATCACGCTCACGATGGGCTTCGCCGGCTGAGTCGGCGCATGACGAAGGGGCCGGAACGATGTTCCGGCCCCTTCGTCATGCAGTGTCCGCGGCGTCAGCGCTTCTCGAGCTCCTCGGCCACGAGGAACGCCAGCTCCAGGGACTGCATGTGGTTCAGGCGCGGGTCGCACAGGCTCTCGTAGCGCGTCGCGAGGGCGGCCTCGTCGATCTGCTCCGAGCCGCCGAGGCACTCGGTCACGTCGTCGCCCGTGAGCTCGACGTGGATGCCGCCCGGGAACGTGCCCACGGAGCGGTGCGCCTCGAAGAAGCCGCGCACCTCGTCGACCACGTCATCGAAGCGCCGCGTCTTGTATCCCGTGGGCGTCGTGATGCCGTTGCCGTGCATGGGGTCGGTGACCCACAGCGGCTGCGCGCCCGACTCGCGGACCGCCTCGAGCAGCGGAGGCAGCGCATCGCGGATCTTGCCGGCACCCATGCGCGTGATGAAGGTCAGTCGTCCGGGCTCGCGCTCGGGGTCGAGCTTGTCGATCAGCGCGAGAGCCGTCTCCGGCGTCGTCGTCGGGCCGAGCTTGACGCCGATCGGGTTGCGGATCTTCGAGAAGTAGTCGACGTGCGCGCCGTCGAGCTCGCGCGTGCGCTCACCGATCCACAGGAAGTGGGCGGACGTGTTGTACGGGGTGTCCGTGCGCGAGTCGATGCGCGTCATCGGCCGCTCGTAATCCATCAGGAGGCCCTCGTGGCCGGTGAAGAACTCGACGCGCTTCAGCTCGTCGAAGTCGGCGCCCGCAGCCTCCATGAACTTGATGGCCCGGTCGATCTCGGCGGCCATGCGCTCGTAGCGCTGGTTGGCCGGGTTCTGCGCGAACCCCTTGTTCCACGAGTGCACCTCGCGCAGATCGGCGAAACCACCCTGCGTGAACGCGCGGATCAGGTTCAGCGTCGACGCGGCCGTGTGGTAGCCCTGCAGCAGACGACCGGGGTCGGCCTGGCGCGAGCCCTCCGTGAAGTCGTAACCGTTGACGATGTCGCCACGGTACGCCGGCAGGGTGACCTCGCCACGGGTCTCGGTGTCGCTCGAGCGCGGCTTGGCGAACTGCCCGGCCATGCGCCCCATCTTCACGATCGGCATCGACGCCCCGTAGGTGAGCACCACCGCCATCTGCAGCACCGTCTTGATGCGGTTGCGGATCTGCTCCGCGGTCGCGCCCGCGAAGGTCTCGGCGCAGTCGCCGCCCTGGAGCAGGAAAGCCTGGCCGGAGGCGGCACGCGCGAGGCGGTCGCGAAGATTGTCGACCTCCCCCGCGAAGACCAGCGGCGGGAGAGCGGCGATCTGCCGGGAGACGTCGGCGACGCGGTCGGCGTCCGGCCACTGCGGCTGCTGCTTGATGGGAAGCGAGCGCCAGGCATCAAGGGCATCGATGTGGTGCGGGAGCATGCGTCAAGCCTACTGGTCGGCGACGGTGCCGAGATGCGCTGCGGAGGCTATGTGACGCGGGTGGGCAGGCGGTCCTTTACGGTCGAAGCGTAGACGTCTTCGTACTCCTGCTGACCCAGTCGCTGCAGCGCCACCATGATCTCGTCGGTGACGGAGCGCAGGATGTAGCGGTCGTTCTCCATGCCCGCGTAGCGAGAGAAGTCGAGGGGCTCGCCGATCACGATCCCGACCCGCATGATGCGGGGAATGCGTCGACCGATCGGCATCGCGGTGTCGGTGTCGACCATGATCACGGGGACCACGGGGACCTTCGCCTCGAGCGCCATCCGGGCGATGCCGGTGCGTCCGCGGTAGAGCTTGCCGTCGGGGCTGCGCGTCCCCTCCGGATAGATGCCGAGCAGCTCGCCGCCGCCGAGCACCTGCAGTCCCGTGTTGAGCGAAGCCTCCGAGGCCTTGCCGCCCGAGCGGTCGATGGGCAGCTGTCCTGTCGCCTTCATGAAGAACTTCGTCGACCAGCCCTTGAGGCCGCGACCGGTGAAGTAGTCGCTCTTGGCGAGGAACGACATCGGCCGATCGATCACGAGGGGAAGGAAGATGGAGTCGGCGAACGAGAGGTGATTGCTGGCGAGGATCGCCGCACCGCTCGCGGGCACGTTCTTCCGGCCCACGATCCAGGGGCGGAACACCGCCTTGACCACGGGGCCGATCACGACGTACTTCATCAGCCAGTAGAACATCGAGGTGAAGTCTAGCGCCGCTCCGGTGTCCGCCCCAGCCCCGCTCGCACAGGCCGTGCGCGACTCAGTTTCACCCTGAGCGCGACCGGGTGCCATGCCCTAGACTCGGACCAACGCCCGTGCCCGACCGGTACCGAAGGAGCTGCCGTGGTCCAGTTTGAAGTCCCCGCGATCGTCCCCGCCGATCCCGACGCGAACGTCGCCGACCTTCTCGCGGAGCGCGTGCGCGCCACGCCCGACCGCCCCCTCTTCTCCGTCCCCCAGGGCGACGGGTGGCGCGACATCTCCGCCGCCGACTTCCAGACCGCGGTCATCGCCCTGGCGAAGGGCTTCGCGGCCGCCGGCATCCAGCCCGGCGAGAAGGTCGGCTTCCTCGCCAGGACGACCTACGAGTGGACGCTGGTCGACTTCGCCCTGTTCTACGCGGGCGCGGTGATGGTCCCCATCTACGAGACCAGCTCCCCCTCCCAGATCCAGTGGATCCTGGAGGACTCCGGTGCGATCGCGCTCATCGTCGAGTCTCCCGAGCACTTCGCGCGCGTGGACGAGGTGCGCAGCGACCTCCCCCTGCTGCGCGAGGTCTGGCAGCTGCACCTCGGCGCGATCGACACCCTCACCGCGCAGGGAGCGTCCGTCTCCGACGAGGAGATCGACCGCCGCCGCACCCTCGCCGTCGCCTCGGACATCGCCACCCTCATCTACACCTCCGGCTCGACCGGGCGCCCCAAGGGGTGTGTGCTCACCCACAGCAACTTCGTCGAGCTGTCCCGCAACGCCGCGAAGGCGCTCGACGAGGTCGTGCAGACGCCCGGCTCCTCCACGCTGCTGTTCATCACCACCGCGCACGTGTTCGCACGCTTCATCTCGATCCTCAACATCCACGCCGGCGTGCGCACGGGTCATCAGCCGGACACGCGCCAGCTGCTGCCGGCACTCGGCTCGTTCAAGCCCACGTTCCTCCTCGCCGTCCCGCGCGTGTTCGAGAAGGTCTACAACTCGGCGGAGCAGAAGGCCGAAGCGGGCGGCAAGGGCAAGATCTTCCGCGCAGCCGCCGACGTCGCGATCGAGCACTCGCGCCTCCTCGAAGAGGGCAAGAAGATCCCGTTCGGCATGAAGCTCAAGTTCGCGCTCTTCAACAAGCTGGTCTACAGCAAGCTGCGCGAGGCCATGGGCGGCAACGTGGTCTACGCGGTGTCGGGCTCGGCTCCCCTCGGCGCCCGCCTCGGCCACTTCTTCCACAGCCTCGGCGTCGTCATCCTCGAGGGCTACGGCCTCACCGAGACCACGGCACCGGCCACCGTGAACCTCGCGGACAAGTCCAAGATCGGCACCGTCGGCCCCGCCCTTCCCGGCGTCGGCATCCGGCTTGCGGACGACGGCGAGATCGAGGTCCGCGGCATCAACGTCTTCAAGGAGTACTGGAACAACCCGGAGGCCACCGCCGAAGCCTTCAGCGAGGGCGGCTGGTTCCACACCGGCGACATCGGCAGCTTCGACTCCGAGGGCTTCCTCACCATCACCGGCCGGAAGAAGGAGATCATCGTCACCGCCGGCGGCAAGAACGTCGCACCCGCCGCACTCGAGGATCCCATCCGCGCGAACCCGATCGTCGGCCAGGTGGTCGTCGTCGGCGATCAGCGCCCGTTCATCTCCGCGCTCGTGACCCTCGACCCCGAGATGCTGCCCACCTGGCTCGCCAACAACGGACTGGACGAGAAGATGTCGCTCGCCGACGCCTCCACCAACCCGGCGGTGCGCGCCGAGGTGCAGCGCGCGGTGGACGCGGCCAACCAGCGGGTCTCGCGGGCCGAGTCGATCCGCAAGTTCACGATCCTCGACTCGGAGTGGACGGAGGCCTCCGGCCACCTCACCCCGAAGCTCTCCATCAAGCGCAACGTCATCATGAACGACTTCGCCGACGAGATCTCCGCGATCTACGACGAGCCGGTCGCCACCACCAACGTCGCCATCGGCGGCTGAGCGGCACCTCAGTCGCAGAAGGGCCCCGCCGCGGCGGGGCCCTTCTTCATGCGGCTAGAACCAGGAGCTCTCGCGCACCTGCCGCATCGCGACCTTGCGCGTCTCCGGGTCGAGCCGGGTGAGGAAGAGCTTGCCGTCGAGGTGGTCCGTCTCGTGCTGGAGCGCCTGGGCCAACAGCCCTTCGCCCTCGAGCACCACAGGCTGCCCGTCGAGATCGATGCCCTCGACCCTGGCCCACGGATGGCGCTGCGCGTCGTGCCATAAGCCCGGCACGGACAGGCACCCCTCCCCCGTGGGCTGGGGTTCCCCGCGGACCTCGGTCAGCACAGGATTGAGGACGTAGCCGATGTCGCCGTCGATGTTGTAGCTGAACGCCCGGACGGCGACGCCGATCTGGTTCGCGGCCACACCGGCCCGTCCGGGGAGCGCGACCGTGTCGACGAGGTCGGCCACCAGGGCGCGGACGCCGTCGTCGATCTCATCGATCGGAGCGCACACCGTTCGCAGGACCGGGTCGCCGAAGATGCGGATCTCGCGGACGGCCATCAGGCGGCCTTCGCCCGCAGGCCCTCGACGAGCAGGGCGGCGAGCTCCCGCGCGGCCGTGCGGGTCTCCGGCTGCAGGTTCGCGAACACGATGCTCCCTCCGCCCGCGATCTGCGGGTCGTACGGGACCCGCACCACGCTGCGCACCCGGGTGGCGAAGTGGGCCTGCAGCTCGTTGAGGCGCACGAGCGGGCTGCCCGGCGTGGACTGGTTGAGCACCACGATCGCGTTGCGCGCCTGCTCGGTGTAGCCGTTGGTCTCCAGCCACGTGAGCGTCTCGGACGCGAGGCGTGCCTCGTCGACGCTGAGACCCGACACGATCACGAGCTGATCGGCGAGATCGAGCGTGGCCGACATCACCGAGTGCACGATGCCGGTACCGGTGTCGGTGAGGACGAGCGAGTAGTAGTGCGCGGCGACCGCGGCGACATCGCGGTAGTCGGTGTCGCTGAAGGCCTCGGCCACGTGCGGGTCGGCGTCGGACGCGAGCACGTCGAGCCTGGTCGCGTCACGAGCCACGATCGCGGAGATGTCGTGGTAGCCGCGCACCTCGTCACGGATACGCACGAGATCGCGCACGGACTTGCCGTGCTGCGGACGGACGACCCGGTCGGCGAGGGTGCCGCGATCCGGGTTCGCGTCCACCGCGATCACGCGGTCCTCGCGGGCATCGGCGAGAGCCATGCCGAGAAGCGCGGTGATGGTGGTCTTGCCCACGCCGCCCTTGCGGGACAGCACGGGGATGAAGCGCGCACCGCCCGTCAGCGGCGCGCCGATGCGCGCCGTGAGCGCCTTGCGTTCGCGGGCCCGTCGGCTGTCACCGATGTTGATCCGCCGACCGGACACCGTATGGAGGAAGTGGCTCCAGCCGCCCTCCGGCTCGGGCTTGGTGACGTGGTGCGGGTCGAGCAGACGGTCGGCCGTCAGCAGATCGGCGGACTCACGCGCGGACTCGCTGAGCTCCCCGAGGCGCTTCGAGGCGAGGGTGACCTCGGCGGCGGGTGCGGGCTGCACCGGCGACGGGGTGACGGATCGGCTGTCGGACGTGGACATCCGTGGCTCCTTCCGGGGCGATGGACCTGGCGAGACGGAGGACGGGGAGGTAGCAGCCCCCGCATCCGCACCAGCCTTCGCGAGGAAGCGGGCGGCGGCCGCCTCCTCCTCGGCGTGCGGGGACGAGACGTCGTCCGAGCCGGGCTCGTCACCCGCGGACGAGTCGTCGAGCACGATCACCTCCCGCACCGCATCGGTCTCGGACCCGGCGGGTCGCTGAGCCCCCTCGTCGATCGCGGCTTTCACGATCGGCTTCTCCGGCGCCGGGGCGGGCGGCGGCGTATCGGACGACACCGGCGACGCCGCCGTCGCCTCTTCCACCGGCGGAGTCACGGGCGTCGAGCTGATCGTGATCGCCGCAGCGGCGATCGGAACAGGGGCGCCCTCGACCGCGACGTCGTCGATGATGAGGTCGCCCACCACCTCGCCGTCCACGACACCGTCATCGACGAGGTCGTCGTCCTCCTCGATCGGCAGCGTCACCCGCACCTGGGCGGTCCCGCCGAGGATGCCGATGCCCGCCGTGTCGATCGACCCGGTGTCGTCCAGCACCCCCAGCGGATTCTCGTCAGGGTCGCCTGTCTTCTTCGTGGTCACGTGTCACTCCAAGCCTGTGCGGGGCCTCGGGTGCGCAACGCAGTGCGCGGCCTCGCCCGCACAAGATTAGTGCGACGGACGGATGACGACCAAAAGATCACCCGCGTCGACCTGCTGGGTCTCGGCGATGGCAAGCCGCTCGATCACGCCGTCGACGGGGGCGGTGATGGCCGCCTCCATCTTCATCGCCTCGATCGATGCCACCGGTTCCCCGGCCCTGACGGCCGCACCGACCTCGACCTTGAGCGTGACCACTCCGGAGAACGGCGCCGCGACCTGACCGGGGACGGACGTGTCGGCCTTCTCCACCTCGTGCGCGTCGACCGCCACGGAGCGGTCGCGGACGAACACCGGACGGAGCTGACCGTTCAGCGTCGTCATCACGGTGCGCATGCCTCTGTCGTCGGCATCGCCGATCGCCTCGAGCCCGACGTACAGCTGCACACCGCGGTCGATCTCGATCAGGTGCTCCTGCCCGGGAACGAGCCCGTACAGGTAGTCGCTCGTGTCGAGCACGGACAGATCGCCGAACAGCTCGCGGCGCTCACGGAATTCGGCGGTCGGCGCCGGGAACAGCAGCGTGTTCAGTCGTGAACGGCGCTGCTCGCTCGATCCGGCGAGATCCGCCTCGTCCTCGGCGGTGAGGGCCGTCAGCCCCGCACGCACCGATCGCCCGGCGAGCACCTTGGAACGGAACGGCTCGGGCCACCCGCCCGGCAGGTCACCGAGCTCGCCTGCCATGAAGCCGACGACGGAGTCCGGCACGTCGTACTTCTCCGGGTTCGCTTCGAAGTCGGCGGGATCGGCCTTCACCGCGGCGAGATGCAGAGCGAGATCTCCGACGACCTTCGAGGAGGGGGTCACCTTCGGCACGCGTCCGAGGATCCGGTCGGCGGCGGCGTACATGTCCTCGATGAGCTCGAAGTCGTCCGCCAGTCCCAGAGCCTTCGCCTGCTGTCGCAGGTTCGACAGCTGACCGCCCGGGATCTCGTGGTGGTAGACCCGCCCCGTGGGTCCCGGCAGCCCGGACTCGAACGGCGCATACTGCCGCCGCACGGCCTCCCAGTACGGCTCGAGATCGGAGACCGCCGCGAGCGACAGCCCGCTGTCGCGCTCGGTGTGCGCGAGCGCGGCCACCAGCGACGACAGCGACGGCTGGCTCGTGGTTCCCGACAGCGGTGCGGAAGCCGCATCGACCGCATCGACGCCCGCCGCGCTGGCCGCGAGGAGCGTCGCCAGCTGCCCGCCCGGGGTGTCGTGGGTGTGCAGGTGCACGGGGAGGTCGAAACGATCGCGCAGCGCCGTCACGAGCTTCGCCGCGGCCGCCGGTCGCAGCAGGCCCGCCATGTCCTTGATCGCGAGGATGTGGGCACCCGCGGCGACGATCTGATCCGCCAGGCCGAGGTAGTAGTCGAGGGTGTAGAGCTCCTCCGCCGGGTCGAGCAGGTCGCCGGTGTAGCACAGCGCGACCTCCGCGACGGCCGTGCCCGTGCTGCGCACCGCCTCGATCGCCGGACGCATCTGCTCGACGTCGTTCAGGGCGTCGAAGATGCGGAAGATGTCGACGCCGCTCGCCGCCGCCTCCGCCACGAACGCCTGTGTCACCGCGGTCGGGTACGGGGTGTAGCCGACCGTGTTGCGTCCTCGCAACAGCATCTGGATCGCCACGTTGGGCAGGGCGGCACGCAGCTTGTCGAGGCGCTCCCACGGGTCTTCGCCGAGGAACCGCAGCGCGACGTCGTAGGTCGCACCGCCCCAGGCCTCGACCGACAGCAGCTCGGGCGTGAGCCGGGCGAGGTAGGGCGCCGCGGCGACGAGGTCCTTCGTGCGCACCCGGGTGGCCAGCAGCGACTGGTGCGCGTCACGGAAGGTGGTGTCGGTGATCGCGAGCGCCGTCTGTGCACGGAGGCTGCGGGCGAACCCCTCGGGGCCGAGGTCGAGCAGACGCTGTCTCGACCCGGACGGCGGCGTCGCGGCGAGGTCGATCACGGGGAGCTTCGTCACCGGGTCGACGACCCCGGGATGCGCGCCGTGCGGCTTGTTGACCGTGACGTCGACGAGCCAGTTGAGGATCTTGGTGCCACGGTCCTTCGACACGCGTCCGCGCAGGAGCTCGGGGCGCTCGTCGATGAAGGAGGTACTGACGTCGCCACGAACGAACGCGGCGTCGTCGAGCAGCGCCTGCAGGAACGGGATGTTGGTCGACACCCCGCGGATGCGGAACTCCGCGAGCGCGCGACGGGCACGGGCCACCGCCGCGGGGAAGTCGCGGCCGCGGCAGGTGAGCTTCGCCAGCATCGAGTCGAAGTGCGGGCTGATCTGCGCGCCCTGGTGCACGGTTCCCCCGTCGAGCCGGATCCCCGCACCACCGGGCGAACGGTAGGTGGTGATCTTCCCGGTGTCGGGACGGAAGCCCTGCGTCGGGTCCTCCGTCGTGATGCGGCACTGGAGCGCCGCACCGCGCAGGTGCAGGTTCTCCTGTTGCAGACCGAGCTCGGCCAGGGTCTGGCCGGCGGCGATGCGCAGCTGGCTCTGCACGAGGTCGACGTCGGTGACCTCCTCCGTCACGGTGTGCTCGACCTGGATGCGCGGGTTCATCTCGATGAACACGACCTCCCCGGCCCGCTCCCCCGCGGTCTCCAGAAGGAACTCCACCGTGCCGGCGTTCTCATAGCCGATCGAGCGTGCGAAGGCCACGGCGTACCCGTGCAGAGCGTGCCGGACGTCGTCGTCGAGGTTCGGCGCGGGGGCGATCTCGACGACCTTCTGATGGCGTCGCTGCACCGAGCAGTCGCGCTCGAACAGATGCACGGTCTCGCCCGTCTTGTCCGCCAGGATCTGCACCTCGATGTGGCGTGGCCGCACGACGGCCTGCTCCAGGAACATGCGGGGGTCGCCGAAGGCGCTGCCGGCCTCACGCATCGCCTCGGCCAGCGCCGGAGCGAGGTCGCCCAGGGTCTCGACGCGCCGCATGCCACGACCGCCGCCACCCGCGACCGCCTTGGCGAACAGCGGGAACCCGATGTCCTCCGCTTGCGCCACCAGGGCGTCGACATCGTCGGAGGCCTCGGTCGATCGGAGCACCGGCACCCCGGCCTCGATCGCGTGGCGCTTGGCCTCGACCTTGTTGCCCGCCATCTCCAGGACCTTCGCGGGCGGCCCGATGAAGACGATGCCGTTCGCGGCAGCCTTCTCCGCCAGCTCCGGGTTCTCGGACAGGAAGCCGTAGCCGGGGTAGATCGCGTCGGCGCCCGACTCGCGGGCGACGCGGATGATCTCGTCGACGTCCAGGTAGGCGCGGACGGGGTGGCCGCGTTCACCGATCTCGTACGCCTCGTCGGCCTTCAGCCGGTGCACCGAACCGCGATCTTCATGGGGGAAGACCGCGACGGTGCGGGCCCCGACCTCCACTGCCGCTCGGAATGCCCGGATCGCGATCTCGCCGCGATTCGCCACAAGGATCTTCTGGAACATGCACACCTCTGAGAGCTCGATGCGCGGCGTCGACGCACACGCATGGGCGGGGCTGAGTGTTCCCCCAGCCTAGGGGAAGGTAACGTGGTGTCCGTGCACGTACTCAGCGTCAGCTCTCTCAAGGGGGGCGTCGGCAAGACGACCGTGACACTCGGGCTGGCCTCCGCGGCTTTCGCTCGGGGCGTCCGGACGCTCGTCGTCGACCTCGATCCGCAGTCCGACGTCTCCACCGGGATGGACATCCAGGTCGCCGGGCGACTCAACGTCGCCGACGTCCTGGCCAACCCTAAGGAGAAGACCGTCCGTCAGGCGATCACCTCCAGCGGCTGGGCCAAGGTCCACCCCGGGACCATCGACGTGCTGATCGGCAGCCCGTCCGCCATCAACTTCGACGGACCGCACCCGAGCGTCCGCGACGTCTGGAAGCTCGAGGAGGCGCTGGCGGCCGTGGAGGCCGACTACGACCTCGTGCTCATCGACTGCGCCCCGTCGCTGAACGCGCTGACCCGCACCGCATGGGCGGCGAGCGACCGCGTGATGGTGGTGACCGAGCCCGGGCTCTTCTCCGTGGCGGCGGCCGACCGCGCGCTGCGCGCCATCGAAGAGATCCGTCGCGGCCTGTCGCCTCGCCTCCAGCCGCTCGGCATCGTGGTGAACCGCGTGCGCCCGCAGTCCATCGAGCACCAGTTCCGCATCAAGGAGCTGCGCGACATGTTCGGTCCCCTCGTGCTCTCCCCCCAGCTGCCCGAGCGCACGTCGCTGCAGCAGGCGCAGGGCGCGGCGAAGCCGCTGCACATCTGGCCGGGCGACTCCGCACAGGAGCTTGCGGCCGACTTCGATCAGCTGCTCGACCGCATCATCCGCACCGGACGGATCCCCGTCCCGGAGAGCGGTCCGCAGAGCTGACACACGCACGAACGACGAAACGGCCATCCTCTTCGAGGGTGGCCGTTCTTCGTTGGCGTGCGGGGCGCCGCTCAGGCGGTGCGCTTCGCCCGGCGGGCCGACAGTTCGTCGACGGGGTCCGGTACGGTCGGGTCGAATGCGACGAGTGTCGACTCCACCTCGCGGAGCACCTTGCCGACGGCGATGCCGAACACGCCCTGCCCGCGACTGACCAGGTCGATGACCTCGTCGTTGGACGTGCAGAGGTAGACCGAGGCGCCGTCGCTCATGAGGGTGGTTCCCGCGAGGTCGCGGATACCGGCCCGGCGCAGCTCCTCCACCGCGGTGCGGATCTGCTGCAGGGAGATGCCGGTGTCGAGCAGGCTCTTGACGAGCTTGAGGACGAGGATGTCACGGAAGCCGTACAGACGCTGCGATCCGGAGCCACTGGCGCCACGGACGGTGGGCACGACGAGCTCGGTGCGGGCCCAGTAGTCGAGCTGGCGATACGTGATGCCGGCGGCGCGAGCGGCCACGGCGCCGCGGTAGCCGACCTCGTCGTCCATGGCCGGGAGACCGTCGGTGAAGAGGAGTTCGGTCACGAACCGCGGGTCGCCTGCGAGCTCATCCGCATTCATCTGAAATCCTCCCTGGAACGGTTATCTCCACGGTAGAGCAGTGCCCCGGCACCGGCAACGACATCCGCGCGGGGCCGAAGGTGTGTCGCAATCAGTTCGTTACGAAAGGATGCGCGACAGCGCGTCCTTCACGAACAGTGCCCGCACGTCGTCGATCCGTGACGCGAGCTCCGGAGCCAGTTCGCTCGCTCGCGCGCGCGACGGCGCGTCGGTGCGTCGGAGCAGTGTCGACAGTGCCGACTCGATCAGCGACACCTCCCGCTCCGCCCCTTGGCGCAGCGAACGCAGGTGACGCGGCTCGATGCCGTGCCGGTCGAGCGCCACGAGTCCCCGCAGGAGCGCCACCGTGTTCTCCGGATAGGTCTCCTGCGCGGTGATGACGCCGGTGCTGATGGCGTCGTTGAGCAGCTGCGGGCCGGCGCCGGCGGCAGCGAGGAGCTCATCGCGGCGGTAGCGACGCGGCGCGGGTGAGATCGACGGCGGCGGCACGAGGGCAGCGGCATCGCCGGTCGCCTCGGCCTGATCGAGCTGCTCGCGGATCACGCTCAGTGGAAGGTAGTGGTCGCGCTGGAGCGTGAGCCCGAGGCGCAGCCGCTCGATGTCGGCGGTGGAGAACTTGCGGTACCCCGACTCGGTGCGCGACGGGCGCACGATGCCCTGCACCTCGAGGAACCGCAGCTTGCTGGAGGTCAGGTCGGGGAACTCCGGCGTGAGGCGAGCGAGCACCTGACCGATACTCAGCAGGCCCGCGGACGACGAGCGTTCGCGGGCGGAAGTCGCCGCCATCAGGCGTTCGCCGCCGGACGATCGAGGGGCGAGGCGAAGAAGTTCAGCCGGAACTTGCCGACACGGAGCTCGGCACCGTCGGTGAGCGTGCTGCGGTCGACGCGCTCCCCGTTCACGTAGGTGCCGTTGAGCGACCGCTGGTCGATGATCTCGAACGCGGCGCCGTTGCGCGTGATCTCCGCGTGCCGACGAGACACGGTCACGTCATCGAAGAAGATGTCGGCCTCGGGGTGGCGGCCGACGGTGGTCACGTCGGTGTCGAGCAGGTAGCGTGCCCCGGCCAGGGCGCCCGAACGGACCAGCAGCAAAGCCGAGCCGGAGGGCAGCGCCGAGATGGCCGACTGCTCGACATCTGTCAACTCCACGCCGAACGGCACGAACGACAGGTCGGAGTCGTGTCCGAACGTCTGCGTCACATCGTGCTTCTGGTCGCCGGAGCGATGGATGGCGGCTTCACCGGCCGGTCGGCTGTCGCTGTCTGTCACTGTGCCCTCCTGACTGTCCAGACTAACGGATGCCGCAGGCCCCCGGGGAGGTCGCTTTCGCACTCAGCCGTCGCATACCGGTGATTCATAGGGTGGAGGGGTGAAGACCAAAGCCCTGCGCCACCCGGCCACCCCGATCGCCCTCGCCGCGGCCCTCCTCGCCGCCTTCCTCGTGCTCTTCTCCCCCCTCTCCGCCTCGGCACACGACGCCCTGGTGTCGTCGTCGCCCGCAGCGGACTCCTCGGTCGAGACGGTTCCCTCGGAGCTCTCCCTCACCTTCAGCGCGAAGCTGATCGACGGCGAGGGCGCGACCGAGGTGGTCGTGACCGACCCCTCCGGCGCGACGGTCACCGAAGGGCCGGCGACCGTGGACGGCGCGATCGTCACGCAGCCGCTCAGCGGCAGCGGCCCCGCCGGCGCCTATCACGTGGTGTGGAAGGTCGTGTCCAGCGACGGTCACCCCACCTCCGGCGAGTTCTCCTTCACGGTCGCCGCCGGCGACGAGGCAGCGACCGACACGCCGACCACCGCCCCCGCGACCACCGCTCCCGCCACCACGGCCCCGACCGACCAGACCCCGACGCCCGCATCCCCCGCTCCGACGGCACCCGACGACGCGGGCGCATCGGCGTGGATCTGGGTGCTCGTGGTCCTCGCCGTCCTGATCGTGATCGGCGTCGCCGTGTGGCTGACGATGCGCCGTCGCGGCGGCACCGCTCCGTCCGATTCCGACGCCCCCACCGAGCGATAGGCTTAAGGCATGCCACACTACGACGTCGTCATCCTTGGTGCAGGTCCTGGCGGATACGTCGCTGCGGTTCGCAGCGCACAGCTCGGCCTGTCCACCGCGATCATCGAGGAGAAGTACTGGGGTGGTGTGTGCCTCAACGTCGGCTGCATCCCCTCCAAGGCGCTCCTGAAGAACGCGGAGCTCGCGCACACTCTGAAGCACAAGGCCGACTTCTTCGGCATCTCCGGCGACTTCACCATCGACTACGGCAAGGCGTTCGACCGCAGCCGCGTCGTGGCCGACGGGCGCGTCAAGGGCATCCACTTCCTCATGAAGAAGAACAAGGTGACCGAGTACGACGGGCGCGGCACGTTCACCGGCCCGAAGGCCATCTCGGTGGCCAAGGCCGACGGCACGACCGAAGAGGTCACGTTCGACAACGCGATCATCGCGACGGGCTCCAAGGTGCGTCTGCTTCCGGGCGTGCAGCTGAGCGACAACGTGGTGACGTACGAGGAGCAGATCCTCTCCCGTGAGCTGCCGAAGTCCATCGTGATCGTCGGCGCCGGCGCGATCGGCATGGAGTTCGCCTACGTGATGACGAACTACGGCGTGAAGGTCACGATCATCGAGTTCCTCGACCGTGCGCTCCCCAACGAGGACGCCGATGTGTCGAAGGAGATCACGAAGCAGTACAAGAACTACGGCGTCGACATCCTCACCTCCACCAAGGTCGAGTCGGTCGTCGACAACGGCTCGTCCGTCACCGTGTCGTACACGGGCAAGGATGGCCAGCAGAGCTCGATCGAGGCCGACAAGGTGCTCATGTCGGTCGGGTTCGCCCCGAACGTCGAGGGCTTCGGGCTCGAGAACACGGGCGTGAAGCTCACCGAGCGCGGCGCGATCGACATCGACGACCACATGCGCACCAACGTCGAGGGCATCTACGCCATCGGCGACGTGACGGCCAAGCTGCAGCTCGCCCACGTGGCCGAGGCGCAGGGCGTGGTCGCGGCCGAGACCATCGGCGGCGCGGAGACGATGACCCTGGGCGACTACCGGATGATGCCGCGCGCGACGTTCTGCTCGCCGCAGGTCGCGTCGTTCGGGCTCACCGAGCAGCAGGCGAAGGACGAGGGGCGCGAGATCAAGGTCGCGACGTTCCCGTTCATGGCCAACGGCAAGGCGCACGGCCTCGGCGAGCCGGTCGGCTTCGTCAAGCTCGTCGCCGACGCCGAGCACCTCGAGCTCATCGGTGCGCACATGATCGGCCCCGACGTGTCGGAGCTGCTGCCCGAGCTCACGCTCGCCCAGAAGTGGGACCTCACGGCGCTCGAGCTGGCACGCAACGTGCACACGCACCCGACGCTGTCGGAGGCCCTGCAGGAGGGCTTCCACGGCCTCGCCGGCCACATGATCAACTTCTGATCGCACGCACACGAAGGCCCGGTCCGCTCTCACGGACCGGGCCTTCGTGCGTCAGAGACCGTGCATCGTGAGGAGGCCGGTCGTCCATGCGCGCAGCGCCGGTGAGCCGAGCGTGCGGACCAGGGACTCCCGGCCTGCGACGACCGGCACCGGCGCGGGGGCGCCCATCGCCATGAAG